>JAJEIA010000030.1 GCA_022823505.1 Dehalococcoidia bacterium | reverse complement strand
TGCCGATGATCGACACCTGCATCGTCGAGGTTGACAATCCCAACCATCCCTACGGTGTGCGCGGCGTCGGCGAGGTACCCATCGTTCCTCCCATGGCCGCCATCGCCAACGCCATCTATGACGCCATCGGCGTCCGCTTGACCGTCCTTCCCATGAACCCGGGCAACGTCCTGGAAGCCCTGTGGGAAAAGAACGGCTCGTAGCATCGTCCGCATCGCAATGGTCGCGGATTCCCGTTTGCCCCATTGCGATCACCGCTGCGAAAGCCGCCGAACCGGAGGAGGTCGGAATGCCTGATGTATGGATACCCGCGCCGATGCAGCGCATCACTGGCGCCCCCGACCGCGTCCAGGTGGCTGGAGCCACGGTGCGCCAGGTCATCAACAACCTGGAGCAGCTTCACCCCGGCATCAAGGAACTCCTCTACGACGAAGAGCTGGACGACATAACTCCCGGCCTGGCCGTGATCGTAGACGGCGACGTGAGCCAGCTCGGCCTGATGGAGCGCGTCAGCGAAGACAGCGAGATGCATTTTCTGCCCGCCATCGGCGGCGGTTAATCGGTTTGACGCTCACAACGCGCGAAGGGGCGACCACCAAGGTCGCCCCTTCGCGTTCGGTCATTGACTGACCTCGGCGGGGTCAGCCTGATTTCCCACCTACTCGGGAAACAGCGTGAACACCGCGACGGTGTGGCGGTAGTTCTCGCCGTCGTCCAAGCCTATCGCCAGTGCGCCCGTCGCGTCACGCAACACTTCGTACTCCTCTGCATCGAGGCCCAGATCTTCCGCGCCCAGTTGGCTCACGATGCGGTGCGCGTCCAGGTACCCCATTGTTTGCCGGGCCGTGGGCAGGTAGAGCATCGCGCGCCGGTACTCCCCTTCCTCAGACAGGCTTTCGCCCTGCCCATTCTGCAGTCCTACGACCGTGGTCAGGGCTTCTTCGGTGGTGCCCATGGTGAGGTATTGGTCGTGCAGCACGTATCCGGGGCGGTAACCCATGTCGCCGCCCGTCGTCATCCCCAGGGGTTTCAGGTCGAACACCGTGGCGGGTCCTTCCGCGCCCACGTCCGTCGATTCAATGCCAACGCCGGCCTGGTCGCGCGCCAGTTCTGCCATGCGGTTCATGGTTTCGGCCAGTTGGTCCCGGCTTCCCTCTCGGTAGGACAGCATCGCCACCGCGTCAACCGGATGCCCGACGGGGTCGTCCCGCACGGCCTCGATGTCGAAATCCTGCGCTGCCAGGATGGCGGTACCGGCCAGGTGGTGGAAGAACTCCGTTTCCAGGTCGATGCCGGTGATCTGGTGGACCAGGTCCAGCCCCTGGTCTAACACCTCCGCCAGGCTGGCGTCCGGTCCGAGTCCACTGCCCAAGCCTCCCGGCAACATGCCGCCGACACCCTCGAGTGGGTCATGTCCCGGCAGCACGTCCGACAGTTGCCGCCCCGCCAACGCCATCCGCCAGTGGTCCACCTTCGGATCGAAGCTGACGGCAACAAACCCCAGCGTGTCCCCGGGAAGCAGCGCCGCCGGGTCCTCCAGGTCGGCCGCGTTCAACACGTCGGGCCGGGCGGACGGCGTGATCCACTCAGTCACCAGTCCCCGGTCCGCCCACGTGGCCGCACCCGCAACCCATTCCGCCGCTTCCGTCCGGCTGTTCGATGAACCGAACAATTGCGGCGTGATGGGCCCAATAGCGTGACCCAATCCCGTGAGTATTTCCCCGCCGCGCTCATAATCCAGGTACGCCGAAGCAAATCGGTGCTCCGGCAGTGCGTCTCGCGCGGCCTCGAACCGGTCGGTCCGGGCCAGGGACCCCTGCACGCTCCCGTCGATGCGATCGATGATCGCGCGCAGGGTGTCGGCATCCGTCGCGTACACCAGACTATCGTCGGTCAGCGCGTAGGCCTGCCCGCCGCCGGCTGAAATCCAGGTCCGTGTCTCCCGGTACATGCCGGTTTGATACTCGGCGGCGTCGCGCGTTGCAGCATAGCGGACCCACTTGTCCAAAAAGGCCTCGGCCTCGTCGTCGTCGCGGACGCCGATCACCGCGGCCCCGGCGGGGCGTCGCGTATCCGCGTCCAGGTTCAGCAGGCCCGCCGACATGGTCGGCCCGATCCAGGTCGCGATGTCCCGGTCGAAGTTGATGCCCGTCTCCTCGGCAAAGCGGGATTTCGCCTCATCGACGCCGTTGACAAACCCGGGGTAGCGGTTGAATCTGTCCCAGGTTTCGCGCATGTAGCGCATCTGCCTTCCTTGCGGCGCAAATGTTGCCCAAGTGTATGCAACGGTGTCTGGCGGGTAATATCTGGCGGAAAACTCCGGTCGTGTCGTGCGCGCGAACATTCCAAGGAGCGACATCGGCACCGGGATTGCTCCAAAATAAATTCCCAGCGCAATGGCCATTGCGGCCAATATCGCGAGGCTCGCGCCCCCGACAAATATCCTTACGCCCATTCGTGTGTCTCCTCTCGTTATCGAACCTGACTTTCCCCCTATCGCGCCGCGACTGCAGTCATGTGCTCGGCGAAGTACCTGGAGGCTATGTGCCTCTATCTATATTTACGTGTCGCAAGGGCCAACGGATGACGGCTCCACCTGTTCGGAAGGGTTTAAGAGCGTAAAGGGGGTGATCCAAAGGGCTTTGGGGCGTCTGCTTGTCAATGCGATTGTCGCCCGGCCCCGGTTGCGACCGTGACGACTCGCGTGGACGTGAGCCTGTTCCGCCGTTGACAACCCCCGGCATCCGGGCTACATTGGCTGCGCGGCTCGGCCGCAGATTAACATTCGAAAACCGGACACCGGGCGCCACACAGATCCCATCGGCTTAATTGGGAAGGCGGTGCGAATCCGCCGCGGTTGCGCCACTGTAAGCGGGGAGCCGGCCGACGATTGGCCACTGCCGTCCGTCAATTGCGGATCGCGGGAAGGCGTCGGGCCGGTTTGGAGCCGCAAGCCAGGAGACCTGCCCGGTGTTGCCTCGGAACTCTGCTCTGCGCTCAACAGGGTCGTTCTGGTTCGCGCTTTGGGACGGCTATTTCTTGGCCCCCGCGACCTCGCGTCAGCGACAACTCTGAACCCTGGTGGAGCGGCTTCCCAGGGTTTTCTTCTTGCCTGAAAACAGATGACATCCTCAAACGCGGGAATCCAAATGACCGTCGTGGGCGTCGGCCCCGGCGATCCCGACATGCTCACCCTCAAAGGGCGAGAGGCGATCAGCCGCGCCGACCTCGTCGTAGGATTCAAGACCGTCCTCGACGTGGTCGCCGGACGCACCGGCGACGCCGAGGTCCGCCCCATGGCCTACCGCGATCAGGAGGCCGTGCTCGACTACGCCCAGGAGCAGGCCCAACAGGGCAAGCGCTGTGTCGTCTGCGTGTGGGGCGACCTGAACGTCTCCGCCAAGGAACTGCTCAACCGCGTCCGCCGCCGCGCCGAGACGGTCGAGTTGGTGCCCGGTGTCAGCAGCATCCAGTTCGCCTGCGCCCGCGCCGGCATATCCCTTGAAGAATCCCTGTTCCTCACGCTGCACCAGAGGTGGGACCGCGGGTCCGAACTGGGGGAGTTGGTTGAGACGCTGAACCAGGGACGACGCAACGTGATCTTGCTTCCCCGCCCCTTCGACTTCATGCCGCCGGCCATCGCTGCCGGCGCCATCGCCGACGGTGCTGCCCCCGATCATCCCGTCACCGTGTTCCAACGCTTGACCTTGCCCGATGAGCAGCGCTGGGATGGGACCCTGACCGAACTCGCCGAGATCACCGACGAATTCAGCGATCTTTCCATCATGGTATTCCCCCGGCCGACCGAGGATCCGGATTGAGCATGACCACCGAAGCGCAAACCGCGACCGGTTCCATCGTACTGGTCACCACCGCCGACACCGACATCCTCACCGCCGAGCGCGCCCTGGTGGGGATGCCCTGGGGAGACGCGGTAAGGGTTCACGCTTTCAACCCCGTGACCCTTGAGGGCGAATCGGATGAGGCCGCCACCGCCCGCCGTGAACTGCTGGAGGCCGTCAACGACGCCTCGGTGGTGGTGCTGCGCCTCCTCGGCGGTCGGCGCGCCCTCGGTGACACGTTCGATCCGCTCTGGGAAATCTGCCTGCGCAACCGGACGCCGCTGATCGCGTGCCCCGGCCACCAGGAATGGGACGATGATCTGGTCGCCGCGTGCACCGCTCCCGTCGCCGAGGTCGAGGCCGTTTTCTCCTACCTGATGCGCGGCGGGGTACTGAACTTCCGCAACCTCTTCCTGTTCCTCGCTGACACTTACCTCGGCGGCGATTTCGGTCACGAAGCCCCGGCTCCCATGCCCTGGCGGGGCATCTACCACCCCGAAATGGCCGAGGGCATTTCCATCACCGACTACCGCGCTGCGCGTTTCGCCCCTGGCCGCCCCTCCGTGGGTGTGCTGTTCTACCGCGCCCACTGGATGAGCGGGAACCTGGCATTCGTCGACGATCTTATCGCCCGTCTGGAAGCGCAGGACGTCAACGTTCTTCCCGTGTTCTCCTACAGCCTCAAGCACCAGCCCGAGGATGACGAAGCCGACGCCGGGCACACTCTGACGGAATACATGCTCGACCCCGACGGGGTCCCCCAGGTCGACTGCATCGTCAATACCATGGGTCTGGCCATGAGCGACTTGGACCACCAGCAGGGCGGCACCGGCGCGACCGTCGCCACCGGCTGGTCCCAGGAACTCCTGGACAACCTGGACGTACCCATCATCCAGGGCATCGTCAGCACCGGCACGCGCGCCGAGTGGGAGGAAAGTTCCCTGGGCCTGGGCCCCATCGACACGGCCATGAACGTCGCCTTCCCCGAGTTCGACGGGCGGATCATCACGGTGCCCGTGTCGTTCAAGGAGGATACCGCCGCCGCCCCCGACACCCTGTCCGCCGGCCGGATGCAACGCTACGTAGCTCAACCCGACCGGATGGACTACCTCGCCCGGCTAGCTTCCCGCCATGCGGTCCTCCGCCGCAAGGCCAACGCCGAAAAGCGCATCGCCATCATTCTCAGCAACTACCCCACCAAGGATGCTCGCATCGGCAACGCTGTCGGACTCGACACCCCCGCGTCGGCCATCAACCTGCTCCGCGCCCTGAAACGGGCCGGCTATCAGGTTGATGACATCCCCGCCGACGGCGACGAGCTCGTCCAGCGCATCATCGAGCGCTGCAGCAACGATACCGATACCCTGACCGAGGAGCAGCTTCGCCTCGCCGCCGGACACGTTGAACGCCGCGATTACTCCCGCTGGTACGCGGGCTTCCCCGAATCGGTCCGCGCTGAACTGCTGGAGGCGTGGGGAGAGCCGCCCGGGCACGTGTACCGCACAGGGGACCGGCTCGCCATCGCCGGCGTTCCCATGGGCAACGTTTTTGTCGGCCTCCAGCCTCCTCGCGGCTTCGGCGAAAACCCCATCTCGGTCTACCACAACCCGGACCTCACTCCGACGCACCACTACATCGCCTACTACCGCTGGATCCGCGACGTGTTCCGGGCCGACGCCATGATCCACATCGGCAAGCACGGCACGCTGGAGTGGCTGCCCGGCAAGGGCGTCGGCCTCTCCGAAGCCTGCTATCCCGAGGTGGCGCTGGACGACATCCCGCTGTTCTACCCGTTCATCGTCAACAATCCCGGCGAGGGTACGCAGGCCAAGCGCCGGACCCACGCCACCATCATCGACCACCTCATCCCGCCCATGACCACCGCTGACTCCTACGGCGACATCGCCAAGTTGGAGCAGCTCATGGACGAGCACTACCAGTGCCAGACCCTTGACCCGGCCAAGTTGCCCACGCTGGAGGCCCAGATCTGGGAGATGGTGCAGCAGGCCGAGCTTCACCGCGACCTCGGCGTCGACGAGCAGCCCGACGACTTCGGCGAGTTCATGCTCGAGATCGACGGGTACCTCTGCGAGATCAAGGACGCTCAGATCAAGGACGGCCTGCACACCCTCGGCCAGCCGCCAACGGCCGAGCAGATGGTGGGCCTCCTGTGCGCCCTCACCCGCCTCGACAATGGAGCCGTACCCAGCCTGCGCCGCGCTTTGGCCGAAGCCCTGGGCTACGACTACTACGCCCTCCTTGAGGACCCGGCCGCAGCGGTCAACGGCAGCACGCCATCGGTCTTGCAGGATGCTGACGATGGTTCTCCCGTTCGCAACGCGGGCGATGTGATCGAGGCGCTGGAAATCCTGTGTCGCCAGGCCTACCAGCGGCTGTGCGACGATGGGTTCGCTGCGCACCTGATACCAACCGTCGTTGCTGACACCCTCGGCAAGGCGGATGCCCGCGCTCAGAGCGT
Organism: Dehalococcoidia bacterium; assembly: GCA_022823505.1. GTDB lineage: Bacteria > Chloroflexota > Dehalococcoidia > Lucifugimonadales > UBA3495 > Bin87. The sequence continues at coordinate 53,448 of JAJEIA010000030.1, read as the reverse complement.
GCTCTCCTATGTCGGCCAGCACATCTATCCGTCCCTCCTGCGCACCACCGACGAGATCGATAACCTGCTGCGCGGCCTCGACGGACGATTCGTCCCGCCCGGTCCCTCCGGGGCCCCCACCCGTGGCATGGTCAACGTGCTGCCCACCGGACGCAATTTCTACTCCGTCGACCCTCGCGCCCTGCCGTCTCCCACCGCGTGGGACGTGGGCAAGTCCCTCGGCGACGCGCTATTGCAAAAGTATCTTGACGAGGAGGGCGGCTATCCGGAAATGGTGGGCGTGGTCGTCTGGGGCACTTCCGCCATGCGCACCCACGGCGACGACATCGCGCAGATACTGTACCTCCTGGGCGTCAAGCCCGTCTGGCAGGCCGAGAGCCGTCGCGTCAGCAGCCTGGAGGTCATTCCCATCTCAGAGTTGGGACGCCCCCGCATCGACGTGACGGTTCGGATCAGCGGGTTCTTCCGCGACGCCTTCCCCAACCTGATTTACCTGATTGACCAGGCCGTCGCCCTTGCCGCCGTGCAGGACGAGTCCCCCGAGGACAACTACGTCGTCAAGCACGTGCGCGAGGATGCCGAGCGCCGCGCCGCTGCGCCGGAGGCGGACGCCACCGAGAGCGCCGGCGATTCTTCGCTCTTCCGCATTTTCGGCAGCAAGCCGGGTGCTTACGGAGCCGGCATCCTGGGCGTGCTCGACGAGCGCAACTGGGAAACCGTCCATGACCTGGCCGAGGTGTACACCTCCTGGGGCGGCTACGCCTACTCCCGCCAGGACTTCGGCGTGACCGCACGCAACGAGTTTCGCACCCGCTTCGGCCAGATCGTCATCGCCGCCAAGAACCAGGACAACCGCGAGCACGACGTCTTCGACAGCGACGACTACATGCAGTACCACGGCGGCATGATCGCCACGGTCCGTTCCCTCACCGGCCGCAGCCCCCGCCAGTTCTTCGGCGATAGCAGCGACCCGTCCCGCGCCCGCGTTCGCGACCTGCAGGACGAGGCCCGCCGCGTGTTCCGCAGCCGCGTCGTCAACCCCAAGTGGATGCAGTCCATGCAGCGCCACGGCTACAAGGGCGCCTTCGAGTTGGCCGCCACCGTGGACTACATGTTCGGCTACGACGCCACCGCCCAGGTCATCGAAGACTGGATGTACGAGGACGTGACCGAGGAGTACGTGCTGAACCCCGACATGCAGGAGTTCTTCCGGCAGAGCAATCCCTGGGCCCTTCGCGGAATCGTCGAGCGCCTGCTGGAGGCGATCCAGCGCGGCCTGTGGGAAAATCCTCCACCGGAAATGCTGGACGAGCTCCGCCGGATGTATCTGGAACTGGAGACCGACATTGAGGCACGGCAGGAAGCCGGCCCCCGTAACAGTCCCGCAGCCACTTCATGAGCAGGAGGACGCGGCCGATGGAAAATACGCTCGAATTGCTCAACGAACTAACCAGCGACCCAAAGATGATGTGGGTTGTGGGCGGCGGTTCCGTGGTCAGCGAGAACCATGCCCACGGCATCAGGACGCCCGAGGTCCACAACGGCTGGGCCACCATCGAGGCCGACAACTGGCATTTCCACCTCCAGTTGGAAAAGATCGACGGTATCCAGTTCGTCGAGGCCACCAGCCATGGCGACCTGAAGTCCTACTACGTCCGGTTCTCCCACCAATGGGACGAAACCCTGGTGCGTTGCTATTTCCCCAACCCCTACCTGGACGACAACGAAAAGCGCACCGAACTGCAGCCGGATAAACTCCGGGCCTTCGAGGAATCCCGCGATCGTTGGGTCGGCAAGGAGGACGACCTGATCTTCGTCGAGCGCTAACCAGTGTATCCGCAGATATTGTCGGGCTGTCGGTATTGTGCGACCGCCGGCAGACGTACTAAAACGCCACCCGTTATGGGACTCGAAACGTCCATCCCAGTAAAGGGAGTGAAGACATGGGTATGATCAACCGGTTCCTTTCCGCCACCGATACCGCTGCATGGGCCCCGTGGCTCGTCCTCGGCGCCATGGCGCTGTACATCGTCGGTTACGTTGATGGCGGAGTCCACGCCGCTTCCGTCGGCGCCCCGGGCATCCTGAACACCGTTCACGAGTTCTTCCACCACGCCCGCCACGTCGCTTTCATGTGCCATTAGGCTCTATGCCGGCCCGTCGTCAAGTCAACGCCGCCCCGCCTCTTTCTTCCGGCTGGAGCCGGAACGGGATCGGCAAGTTTCGCCGCGCGAGAGCTCTGCGGAGCGTCTGGAGGAGTGCGCCGTGAATCTGCCTGACCGGTTTGGTCCGTTGTGATCGCCGCTGGCCGCTCGGTCGTGCGACCTGTTCAGTCAGATAGTCACCGGAGGTTTGTGATGACGCGCATTCTCCCCACCGCCCTGGTCATGGGAGTAATTGTAGGCCTGTTCGTCGCCGCCTACATGAACATCTTCAACGTGCCCGTGATGGAATGGGCCATCGCCCTTGAGGGCTGCGACATTGAACGCGCCGGCTGTGCTGAGCAGTTGGTCGCCGCCGAGGACGAGGAACCGCTGCCCCTGTCTTTCTTGACTTCCCTCGGCGGTCAGCGCATCGGAATGACCATCGGTCTGGCCGTGGTCGGCATCCTCTACGCCGCCATCTTTACCGGCCTGTACCACCTGATGCGCCACGCCACGCCGGGATGGAACCCGTGGGCCTGGGCCGCAGTGGCGGGGCTGCTGGGATTCTGGGGGGTGTCCATGTACACCCAGATCAAGTTCCCCCTCAACCCGCCCGGCATTGGAGACGAGGGCACGCTTTTGGCCCGCCAGGGCTTCCAATTCCTGTTCATCGCGGTGTCCGCCGTTTCTGTGTGCCTGGTCGTGTACGGCGTCGGCCTGATCAACCGCAGTTCGGCCGGCTCGGGGCGGTGGCTGCGTTACGCCGGTATCGGGTTGGCCTACGCTGTCGTCGCGCTGCTATTGGCCTTCGCCATCCCCAGCGTGCGCGACGCCGCACCGGACTGGCTCCCGCCGGAACTCACCATCATGTTCCGCACCTTCACCGCCGGCGGACATCTCATCCTCTGGATGGGCATCGCCTTCGCCACCATCGGCTACCGTTACTATCGCGAGCGCGACGTTCACGCCTATCCTCAGGCGGGCGGCCCGGCACACGCCACCGCCGGCTGATTTGACGCGGACCATTTGGTGATCCTGTGACTCAACCTGCCCCCGGCCGCGAGCCGAGGTTCCCCTTCACCGCCATAGTGGGCCAGACGCCCATGAAACGCGCGCTGCTGCTCAATGCGATCAACCCCCGCATCGGCGGCGTGCTGGTGCGGGGTAAGAAGGGAACCGCCAAGAGCACCGCGGTGCGGTCCCTGGCCGCCCTCCTCCCGCAGGTACCGGTGATGCCGGGGTGTCCCTATAGCTGCCAGCCCGGGTCTCCGCAGGACGTTTGCCAGTGGTGCCAGCAGGCCGGCCGGACCAACACGCCGTCCCGCCGCCAGGTTCGCATCGTCGACCTGCCGGTGGGCGCCACCGAGGACCGCCTGGTCGGGTCACTGGACATCGAGCAGGCCATCAAATCCGGCGAGAAGAACTTCGAGCCGGGCCTCATCGCCTCCGCGCATCGGGGCATCCTGTACATCGACGAGGTCAACCTCCTCAATGACCACCTGGTGGACGTCCTGCTGGATGCCGCCGCTATGGGCCGCAACTACGTGGAGCGCGAGGGCATTTCGGTCAGCCACGACGCCGAGTTCATGCTCGTCGGCACCATGAACCCCGAGGAGGGAGACCTCCGTCCCCAGCTCCTGGACCGCTTCGGACTCGCCGTGGAGGTGGACGGCGTATTCGAGCCCGCCGAACGCCGCGAGGTCGTTCGCCGCCGCATGGCCTTCGAGTCCAGTCCCTTCGATTTCATGGACAATTGGGCCGAGGCTGAGCAGGCGGAGCGGGAGCGTCTCCTGAGCAGCCAGCGGCTTCTTGCCGATGTTGTCGTGCCCGATGAGATCCTCGAGCTCATCACCGACATCTGCGCCGAGTACCAGGTCGACGGGCTGCGCGGCGACATCGTCATGTACAAGACCGCCAGCACCATCGCCGCCTACGAAGGCCGAACCGTGGTCGACGTTGAAGACGTGCGCGAGGCTGCGCTGATGGCCCTGCTGCATCGCCAGCGCCGCCAACCCTTCCAACAGCCCCACCTGGTCACCGAGCAGCTGGACAACATGCTGGAGGACTTCCAGAACCAGCAGCGCGACCGTGAGCCGTCGGGCGAAGACAATTCGAACAACGACGACCCCGGCGACTCCGATAGCGATAGAGAACCCGATCCTCCCGAAGACCAACCGGAAGACCCGGCAGAAAGTTCTCTCGGCGACGAATGGTTCGAGATCGGTGATCCGTACGCAGTTCAGAACCTGCAGGTCCAACCGCCGGACCGGCGCGCTCGCCGCTCGTCCGGTCGCCGCGCCACCACCGTCAGTGGCACCTCGGCCGGCCGTTACGTCGGCGCTCGCGTCCCCGAGGGCGCCGCATCCGACCTCGCGCTGGACGCCACCCTGCGCGCCGCCGCGCCCCACCAGCAGTCCCGCCGAGACGCCGCCGTTTCCGACGCGGCTGCCCTGCTCATCGAACCCTGGGATGTCCGGGAGAAGGTGCGCGAGACCCACACCGGGTCGCTGATCCTGTTCGTCGTTGACGCCAGCGGCTCCATGGGCGCCCAGCGCCGGATGGTCGCCGTCAAAGGCGCGGTCATGTCCCTCCTGTTGGATGCCTACCAGCGTCGCGATCGCGTGGGGTTGATCGCCTTCCGGGGAACGGGCGCCGAGGTCCTCCTGCCCCCCACCGGCAGCGTTGAAATGGCCCAGTGGTGCCTCCAGGAGATGCCCACCGGTGGCCGCACCCCTCTGGCCCGCGCGCTCTATCTGGCCATGGAAACCCTGGAGACCGAGCGGCTGAAGGATCGCGACGTGCTGCCTCTATTGGTGCTGCTGTCCGATGGCCGCGCCAACGTCACCCTCGCCGGCGAACAGTCCTCCAACGTGCTCACCCTGCCCGACGAGGTGCGTCAAATGGGCGAGACCGTGGCCGCCGCCAGGATTCCGGCGGTCGTTGTGGATACCGAGCAGGATTTCATCAAGCTGGAACTCGCCCGGAACATCGCCGATGCCATGTCTGCCCGCTACATCAAGCTGGATGACCTGGCCGCCCAGAGCCTGGCCGACGCCGTCCGTCGCGAACTGCCCGGTGAGCGGCTCGTGGACGACCTCACGCCCGCCTGATTCCGTACCGTCGGTTCGCCTGAGCGCCGGCGGGCCGTGTCTCCCCTGCCGCTGCAACGTCATCCCTGTGAAAGCAGGCATCCACCGGTCCGGCGACCGGCCGCCACCGAATCAGCCGGTCAGTGATAACATGATTCCATTCTGATCCCGAAAACGAGGTCCCGAAATGCCGCGCACCCTTCCCTATGCCGATATGGACAAGATCCTGTCCCTCTCCAAGCGACGGGGTTTCGTTTTCCAGTCCAGCGAGGTGTACGGCGGACTGGGATCAACCTGGGATTACGGCCCCCTCGGCGTCGAGCTCAAGCGCAACGTCAAGGAGGCCTGGTGGCGTTCGGTAGTCTCTGAGCGCGACGATGTCGTGGGCCTGGATGCCGCCATCCTGATGCACCCCCGCGTCTGGGAGGCCAGCGGCCACGTGGAGAATTTCAGCGACCCGCTGGTCGAATGCCGCCAGTGTCACCGTCGCTTCCGCCAGGACCAGCTTGAAACCGACGCGTGCCCGGAGTGCGGCGGCGATCTCACCGAGCCCCGGCGCTTCAACCTGATGTTCCGCACCTTCATGGGCCCGGTGGAGGACTCCAGCAATGAGGTTTTCCTGCGCCCGGAAACCGCGCAGGGTATCTTCGTCAACTTCCAGAACGTCCAGACGGCGACTCGCAAGAAACTGCCCTTCGGAATCGCCCAGATCGGCAAGGCCTTCCGCAACGAGATTACCCCGGGCAACTTCACCTTTCGCACCCGCGAGTTCGAGCAGATGGAGATCGAGTTCTTCGTGAAGCCGGGTACCGATGACGAATGGCTGCAGCAGTGGGTGCAGGCCCGTTTCGACTGGTACGTCAGTCACGGCATCCGGCCCGGCAACCTCCGCCTTCGCGAACACGCCGGCGACGAGTTGGCCCACTACGCCAAGGCCACCTACGACATCGAGTACCGCTTCCCGTGGGGTTGGGGCGAGCTGGAAGGCATCGCCAACCGCACCGACTTCGACCTGGGCCGACACAAGGAATACAGCGGCGAGGACCTGACCTACTTCGACGACGAGATCCACGAGCGTTACCTGCCCTACGTCATCGAACCCTCCGGCGGCGTGGACCGCGCGACCCTCGCCTTCTGGCTGGACAGCTACGACGAGGAACCCGACGGCAATGACACCCGCACCGTTCTCCACTTCCACCGCGCCCTCGCGCCGGTCACCGTCGCCGTCCTGCCCCTAAGCCGCAATGCCCGCCTGGCGCCCACGGCGCGTGGCGTCTACGATCTGGTCCGCCGCCGCTTTCGCACCCAGTTCGACGACGCGCAGAGCATCGGTCGCCGGTACCGCCGCCAGGACGAAATCGGCACACCCTACTGCGTCACCGTCGACTTCGACACCCTGGACGACCACGCCGTGACCATCCGCGACCGCGACACCATGACCCAGCAGCGCATTCCCATGGCCCGCCTCCTCGACGTCCTCCAGGACCGCTACGATCACGGGTGGTGATAGCCATGCCTCCGCGCATTCGCCGGGAACCACCGGCCCGACGGGACGCCCGCATCCGCAAGCACCTGGAACAGGCCCGGGACTACTGGTCCAAGTGGCCGGCCCACCTGGCGGAGGGGGATCTGTGCCAGGCCGGCGAGAAAGGCTGGGGCACCGTTGCTCAGCTCACGAAAGCCGTGGCAACTCTGCGCGGCTGGCAGCACTACGATCACGTGGCCATCCAGGAAGCATTGACCGCCTTGTCTGATGAAATGCCAGAACGCATCACCGAAATGGGACGTGGTATCGCTGCCGCAGAAAGGTTGCATGGTAATTTCTATGAGGTCTACATGACCACTGCCCTGACCGAGTTTGCGCTGGTGGAAGTGCGACCCCTCCTGGACATTCTTTGGGGCCTCCTCCCGGAGGAGTACACCGGTGGGGTAACTTTCGCCGATTGGACTGCTGCTGGACAGTCCTGATGTCGGGCGTACCATTACCATGCCCCCCTCCATCGTCGCGCAAATGCTCCGTACCGGCCTGTATACGGCCGTGATCGGCCGCCAGGTGCGCTTCTACCAGTCCACCGGCTCCACCATGGACGATGCCGCGGAGTGGGCCCGCGCCGGTATCGAAGAGGGCGCGGTCGTGGTCGCCGAAACCCAGACCGCCAGCCGGGGACGCTTGGGCCGCCGCTGGATATCCGACGAGGGCAACCTCTACTTCTCCGTTCTTTTCCGACCGGAACCCGAGGCTCTGCCTCTGCTCAGCCCGCTGGCCGGGGTTGCCGTGGTCAGATCGATCCGCCAGGTCGCCGGGCTATATCCCTCCATCAAGTGGCCCAACGACGTCATGATCGACGGCCGCAAGGTCGCCGGCATTTTGGCCGAGAGTGCCTTGTCCGGCCCGCAGGTGCAGCACGCCATTGTCGGGATCGGCGTCAACGTGGCGCTGGATGTGTCCTCCGACCCGGAGATCGCCGCCACCGCGACCAGTCTCAACCACGCCGCCAAAGCCGATATTGACCGTGCCGAGCTTCTCCGCCGCATCCTGCAACACATGGACGCCCTCTATTTGGACATTCGCCGCGGCCGCTCGCCCATCCCCGAGTGGCGTCGCTGGCTTGACACCCTGGGCCAGAGGGTGACCGTCACCCACCACGGGTCGAGCGACACCGGCCTGGCCGAGGACATTGACGATCACGGCAACCTCCTGCTCCGCACCGACGCCGGGGAGTTGTTGACCCTCACCGCCGGAGACATTACCCTCCGTGCAGCCCAAGGAGCGCCCGCAGCCAATGCTTGAAAACCTGTACCTGGACGGCAAAGTGGTGGTCATCACCGGAGGTGGAACGGGTCTCGGCCTGGAGATGGTGCGCGCCCTCACCCGGTCCGGCGCCAATCTGGTCATTGCCGGCCGGCGGCCCGGTCCCATCGAGGCCGCCCGCGATGAGGTGCTCGCCTCCGGTCAGGACGCCATCGCCGTTCCCACCGATGTGTCCAGGTCGTCGGATGCGGACGCCCTGATCGATGCCGCAATGTCTCGTTTCGGCCGCGTGGACGACTCATCAACAACGCCGCGATGGTCGCCGACAACGTCCTCAAGCCCATCTGGGAGATCACCGACGACGATTGGGAATCGGCCATGTCAGTGAACCTTTCGGGGGCGTTCTACTGCGCCCGTGCCGCCGCCAAACCCATGGCCGACGCCGGCAAAGGCAAGATCATCAACGTGGCCTCCGGTTTCGGGCTCCGGGGCGGCCGGGACATCTACATGTACTGCACCTCGAAGGGCGGCGTGATACAGCTGACCCGCGTCCTGTCATTCAGCCTGGCCCGCTACGGCATCACCGCCAACAGCATCGTCCCCGGTTTCATTCCCACCATCGACCCCGGCGCGGAGATCAATCGCACCCTGCCCCAGTCCGGCGATTTTCTCCCCACCGGCAAGCTGGGCAAGCCCGAGGACCTCGGCCCCATCGCCGTGTTCCTGTCCTCCGACGCCTCCGACTACATGACCGGTGAGATGTTCATCCTCGACGGCGCCGGCCTGGCCGCGGGAATAACCCCAACGGGTCATGCTCCCGTGGCCGCGCTGGAACCGTAAGCCGTCGTTTCCGCCTGTATGCCCTTAACCTTCCGCCCTGACGAGGAACCTGCGCCCGTGGCAACCCCGACACAGAACCGACTGCCGGCCGAGTTCAGTTTGGCCGGTCACACTGCCATCGTAGCCTCCTCCGGCGGTGATGAGTCCCCCTTCCTGGCCGCAGCCCTGGCCGAGGCCGGCGCTGCGGTGTTCGCCGTGGCTCGACACGGCTCGGCCGCGGATGCCATCGCCGGCGCCGTGACCGCCGTCTCCGGCCGCGAGACCGGTCGCCACGTGGGGCGCTGGGACACGCCGGATGGCGCGTCGGCGGTCATGGATGCCTTTGTTGCCGAGCATCCCCGAGTCGACATCCTGGTCAACGATACCCGCAGTTTCTTCGCCAAACCCGCTGCCGACATCGCGCTCGCCGAGTGGGACGAACTGCACGCTCGCAACGTGCGCGCGACCTTCATGCTCAGCCAGTCCGTGGGTCAGCGCATGGTGCACCAGCAGTACGGGCGCATCGTCAACGTTATCTCCAACCTGGCCGAGCGCGCGGTGATCAACTGTTCCGTGTACAGCGCGACCCAGGCCGCCGCCCTGTCCCTCACCCGTTCGCTGGCCGTTGAATGGGGCCGTAATGAGATTCGCGTCAACGCCGTCGGTTCCGGGTGGTCCACCGCCGAGGACATCCCGCTGGAAACACAGCGCGAGGAACTGCTCGTCCGCTACACCCCCATGCGCCGCAAGGGCCATCCCCGCGACCTCGCCGCCATGCTGGTATACCTCTGTTCCCCGCATTGCGACTATCCGTCCGGCCAACCCGTCTACATCGACGGCGGCCTCAACGCCCATCCGTAACCTCCGCTGCCGTCGGTTCGTACCAGCGCTGCCCTAGCCATTTCTGGCCGCGCAGGTGCTACAATACCCTGCGATGGTTTCCACCGCTTCTTCCGTACGCCCCAACCCGGTGCGCCGCCTGCCCGGCATGCGCGACTTCGACGCCGGCGCGCGCCAGCGTAAGCAGGACGTCGAGCGCCGCCTTGCCGAATTCATCGGTCGCTTCGGATACTCCGCGCTGGAAGTTCCGGTCCTCGAGTCCACGGAACTGTTCCTGCGCAAATCCGGCGGTGACCTTGCCTCTCAGATGTACTCCTTCGTGGACCCTGGCTCGAACGCGGTCAGTCTCCGTCCGGAGTTCACCTCCGCGATAATGCGCCACTACCTGGAGATCAACGGGGACAGCGACGAGCCGCCGCTGGTCCGCTGGCAGTACTGTGGTCCGGTATTCCGATACGACACCGGCAGCGCCGCCGACACCGGGCAGTTCACGCAGGTCGGCGCCGAACTGGTCGGATCCAACAGCATCCTCGCCGATGCCGAACTGCTGATCCTGGCCGCCGGCATACCGGCCCGGTTGGGCATCCCCGACTATCGGATCCGTCTGGCCGATCTGGGCGTTCTGGACAGCGTTCTGGACACCGTCGGACTTTCCGACCGCGCACGCGAGTTCATCGTGGCCAACATGAACCGCATCGGCGATAGCAGCGACAGCCTTGCGTCGACCCTGCAGCGCGCCGCCGAACTGCACGTCGTCTCCGGCATCGGCCTGCCGGAGGAGGAGAAGCACCTGGCCGTCGCGGTCAACGGGCTCCCCGACGGCGCGGCCCGCTCCGTGCTGGCCGGCTTCATGCGCTGGAACACCTCTGCTGATATGACCCTGGGTCGCCGGTCGCCCGACGAAATCGTCGATCGCCTGCTCCGCAAGTTGCGTGGCGGCGACGCATCCGACGCTGTCGAACGCGGGCTCGCGCTGGCCGGGCAGTTGGCTGGCGTCAAGGGCGATCCCGCCAGCGCGCTGCCCCAGGCGCAGTCCATCGTCGCCGCCGCCGGAGCCGACACCCGGGCCATCGACCGGCTCATTGATCTCGCCGCGCTCATCAGCGAGGACCCGGCCGTTTCCCGGAGATTGGAAATCGATTTTTCGCTGGCCCGTGGCATTGCCTACTACAACGGCATCATCTTCGACATCGTTCGCGGCGATTCCGATGCTTCTCTCGGCGGTGGCGGACGTTACGACGCCCTGGCTCGCGCCCTGGGCGGCGAGGCTCCCGTGCCCGCCCTGGGTTTCGCCTGCACCCTAGAGGCGTTGCTCGCGGCGATGCCTCCGGCTGACCCGCCGCATCCCGGGCATGACGTCGTCCTCGTTTCTCCCCGTGGTGACGATTCCCACGCCGCTGCTTTGCGCGCCGCCGCCGACATCCGCGATCAGGGAGGCGTGGCGGTGCTGGACGTGGGCGGAAACGGCGTCCCGGCCGATTTCGCCCGGACGGTTGCGGTGTAATCGCGGAGCATCGCCTTGAGACTGGTCATACCAAGCGACGGCGAACTGGGCGAACCCACCATGAGGTTCCTCGCCTCCTGCGGCGTGAGGGTCAACCGGCCCAACTCCCGCCGATACACCGGCTTCATCCCGTCGCTGCCCGGCATCGACGTCCTCTTCCAGCGCACCGCCGACATCACCACCAAGGTGGAGGAGGGCAGTGCGGAAATGGGCATCACCGGCCTGGACCGGCTGATGGAGTACCGTCACGATGACGATGCGGTGGTCCCCGTTATGGAGGACCTCGGGTTCGGTGGATGCGACTACGTGCTCGCGGTGCCCGACTCCTGGCTTGACGTAACGTCAATCGACGACCTGGCCGATCTGGCGCTGGACTTCCACGAGCGCGGCCAGCAGCTTCGCATCGCCACCAAGTACCCGCGACTGCTGCGCCGCTACCTGTTCGAGCGCGGTATCAACTACTTCACCCTCGTACCCGCCAGTGGCACACTGGAGGCCGCGCCCATCGCCGGCTATGCCGACCTCATCGCCGACCTCTCCGCTACCGGGACCACCCTGCGGGAAAATCGCCTGAAGACGCTGGACGGCGGCACCATCCTCTCATCCCAGGCCTGCCTCATCGCCAACCCATCGGCGCTGGTCGGCTGCCCCGAGGATCTTGAACTCGCCCGCTCCCTGACCGAGATGCTCGAGGCCCACCTCCGCGCCGACCCGTATTACCGGATCACCGCCAACGTCCAGGGTCGTTCCGCCGAGGACGTCAGCGCCATGATCCTCGCCCGACCCGAAATCGCCGGCATCCAGGGCCCCACCGTCGCCCGCGTGTTCAGCGTCGAGGAGGAGGACTGGTACGCCGTATCCCTGCTGATCCGCAAGAACCGCCTGCTGGACGCGGTGGCCCACCTCCGTGAGTGTGGGGGAGTGGATATCGCCGCTGCCCAGTTGTCTTATCTGTTCAAGGGCGAGTCCCAGGCCTTCGCCGGCTTCATGGCCCGCGTCCAATCAATCAACGGGCAGGAATTCGACCATGCCTAACTTGCCGATGCACATCTACCTGTGCCAGCAGGTGGCCGCCGAGTTGGATTGGGGCTACGCGCACGATCATCCCGGCGCTGCCTACCTGGGGTCGACCACCCCCGATATCCGCGCCATGACCAAGTGGGACCGTGCCCGCACCCACTTCTCCGACCTGTCGGTCAGTCACGTGGGCGCCGGCGTCGAGCGGATGTTCGAACTGCACCCGCACCTGGCCGGCTCCGACAACGGCCTGTCGCCACAGACCAGGTCCTTCCTCCTGGGTTACGTGAGCCATCTGGTCGCTGACGAGATGTGGATCACCACCATGTTCCGCCCTCACTTCGCTCCGGACAGCCGCGTCACCGACACGGAAATCGAGGCACACATCTGGGACCGGGCGCTCCAGCTCGATATGGACCGTGTCGTCCTGGACGAAAACGCCCGCCTCACCGTGGAAAATGACGCCATCGCCGCGGTCGACCAGATGCCCGCCCTGCAGTTTTTGGAGGACGAACTGATCGACGAGTGGCGTGGCTGGGTGGCTCGGCTCCTCGGTTGGGATTTCACCTGGGAGCGCCTCAAGCGTGCCCTCAACCGGATGTATCGCGACAACGACGAAGTGCAGCAGGTCGTGGACGGGTTCCTCGAGCACATGCCCCAAAGCCTGGAGCGCGTATACGAGCGCATCCCCCGCGATCACATCGAAACCTACCGCCAGCGGGTCATCGACGAAACCAAGGCCCAGGCCCGGGAGTATCTCAGTGCGACTTAAGATGGTGCGCGGGTTCTCCGCCGCCGAATCGGTTCTGACCCGTATCGATCCCCTTGATCTCTCGTCCCTGCCCGAGCCCGTCCTGCAACGTACTCGCGACCTGTTTGGTGCGGGCGCGACGCCGGAGTCGTCCGTGTTGCAGATGCTGCGCGACGTGCGTTCCGATGGTGACGCCGCCGTCCGCCGTTACGCCAACCTGCTCGATGGCGCCGACCTGGACACCCTGGAAGTCCCCCAATCCGATCTTGATGCCGCCTGGGATTCGACCCCTGATGACCTCAAGCGGGCTCTGGAATTGGCCGCCCGTCGCATCACCGAGTTTCACGAGGCTACCCTGCCCCGTGACTGGGTCGACCTGGGCGGCGGGCTGGGCGAGTTGGTGCGGCCACTGGAACGGGTTGGACTCTACGCACCGGGTGGCACCGCCGCGTATCCTTCAACCGTCCTGATGACCGCGATTCCGGCGAGGGTTGCCGGCGTGAGCGAAGTGGTGCTGGCCACGCCCCGCCGCGGCCAGGAACCGCTCAACGCCACCGTTCTCGCCGCCGCCCGCATCGCCGGCGTGGATGTGATGTACCAGGTCGGCGGCGTCCCGGCCATCGGCGCCTTCGCCTACGGGACGGAGTCGATTCGAAAGGTCGACAAGATCTGCGGACCCGGCAACGTTTTCGTCGCCTACGCCAAGCGCATGGTCCAGGGCCAGGTGGACATCGACGGCGTCTTCGGCCCAACTGAAACCATCCTCCTCGCCGACCAGAGCGCCAATCCGGTGTTCTGCGCCGCCGACCTCATCGCCCAGGCCGAGCACGACCCCATGGCTTCGGCAATCCTCGTGACCGACTCGCAACCCTTGATAGACGCGGTCGAATCCGAGTTGGACGTTCAGATTGCCGGCAACCCTCGCGCCGACACCATCCGCCATTCGCTGGAGCGGCAGGGTTGCATCGTCCTTGTGGACGACTTCGACGAAGCCATCGCCGTGGCAAACCACATCGCCCCCGAGCACCTTTGCCTCATGGTCGCCGACCCGTGGGCCTGGGCCGGACAGGTGCGCAATGCCGGTGGCCTTTTCCTCGGGGAGTTCTCCCCGGAGGTGATGGGCGACTACATTGCCGGGCCGTCCCACGTCATGCCCACCGGCGGCACGGCGCGCTTCAGTTCCGCCCTCAGCGTCCACCATTTCCTCCGCACCATGCCGGTGGTGGGCCTCAGTCCCCAACGGTTTACCGACCTGGGCGCCGCTGCTGTCCGCATCGCCGAGGCCGAGGGTCTGCCCGGTCACGCCGGCGCGGTGCAGGCCCGCCTCGACCACATCGCCGCCCTGCTGTCTCGCTAACGCATTTGGAACGCTCTCCCATGCCTGACATTGAAGCACTGCTGCTGCCCCACATCAGTCGCCTGAAGACCTATCAGGGCGTGTCGCCCAGCGAAACGCTCGCCGAGGAGGCGGGCATACCCCTGGAGCAGGTCATCCGCCTGAACGGCAACGAGAATCCCTACGGCCCGTCGCCCCAGGTGGCCGAGGCGTTGGGCAGTTTCCGCGATTACAACCACTATCCGGACCCGGCACAGCGTCGTCTCCGCGGCGCCCTGTCCGACTACCTCGGCGTTTCCGAGGACAACATCGTCGCCGGCAACGGCAGCGACGAAATCATCGATCTCTTGATGCGCATGTTCCTCGCGCCGGGCGACGAAATCATCATCCCGGTGCCGACCTTCGGGATGTATTCGTTCTCCGCGGACGTCGCCGGTGCTACCGCGGTCTCCGTGCCCCGTGACGACAACTTCGACATCGACATCGAGGCGATCCAGGGCGCCATCACGCCGCGTACGAAGGCGATCTTCTTCCCCACGCCCAACAACCCCACCGGCAACGTGGTAACCGAATCCCAGGCCCGCGCCCTCCTCGACACCGGCCTCCTGGTGGTCTCCGACGAGGCATACTACGACTTCTGTGGCGAGACGCTGATGCCGCTGCTGTCCGAGTACCGGAACCTCGTTGTCCTGCGCACCTTCAGCAAGTGGGCCGGGCTGGCCGGCCTCCGCATCGGGGCCGGCGCCATGGATGCCGAGCTGGCCGCCACCATGATGGGTATGAAGCCGCCGTACAACGTCAACCTGGCGGCCGAGATCGCGCTGCTGGCCTCCCTGTCCGATACCGCACACCTCCTGGACCGCGTCGACGCCATCGTCAAGGAGCGCGGCCGCATGTACCGGCTGTTGAGCGAAATCCCCGGGATCACGGTCTGGCCATCCCAGGCCAACTTCATCCTGTGCAAGATGCCCGACGGCCGCGGTCTGGAAGTTTACGAAGCCATGTGCCGTCGGGGGGTCTTCCTGCGGTATTTCGACAACGAACTCCTGCGCGACTACATCCGGTCCAGCGTCGGCAAACCCGAAGAAACCGACGCCGTGGTCGCCGGCTTCCGCGCCGCCCTCGGGGTGGACTAGCATGGCCACTCCCGACCCGTCGCAGCGCACCGCCAGCCTAGAGCGTTCCACCGCCGAGACCAGCATCTCCATCACCGTGGACCTGGACGGCCAGGGCCGGTACGAAGTCGACACCGGGAACGGCTTCCTTGACCACATGGTCAGCCAGATCGCGCGCCACGGCCTGTTCGACATCACGCTGAAAGCCCAGGGCGACACCCACGTCGGCTGGCACCACCTCGTCGAGGACACCGCCATCATGCTCGGGCGCGCCTTCGGTCAGGCCCTGGGTGAACCGCGCGGCATCCGCCGCATGGGCCACGCCATCGTCCCCCTGGACGAAACGCTGGTGATGGTGGCCGTCGACTGGAGTGGCCGGGCCTACGCGTGTGTCGACACCACGCTGAACGACAGCATGGTAGAGACGCTGTCAGGCGACCTTGTGGCGCACTTTCTCGAGTCCTTCGCCATCGAGGCGCGCATCAACCTGCACGCCCGTGTGCTGGCCGGAGTCAGTCCCCACCACAAGGCCGAAGCACTCTGCAAGGCCCTGGCTCGCGCCCTCCGCGACGCGGTCGAGCCTGATCCCCGCGCCGTCGGCCAGGTGCCCAGCACCAAGGGCACGCTGGATTCCTAGGCTCGTACTCGGCCGGTTGACCCGTGTCTGGGGCGCCGGGATCCGGAGGGCTCCGCACGCTCCTGATCGGGTGGTTTTGCTGCTATCCGGCCGTCGGTTCGCGTATAATTAAACCAGTGGCTGCCGAAACATGCGGCTGCGACAGGAGGGAAACATGACTATCATTCACAGCGGCGTTAATCAGTTCAACCGGGTCCTCGTGAATGTCCTGGACAAGCCTTTTGTGGCCCGCGTATTGTCCCCGTTCCAGCCCATCGCTAACACGCTGACCAGTCGCTACCTCAACTACGCGATGCCCGGAGACTGTCCTCCTGCTTCATCTCCTGTTACCTACACCATCATCGATGCCGACGGCAACACCAGGTGGAGCGGAGACACGGCCGAACTCAACGAGAACCCGGAGCACCGCCACCGCAATCTCCGCTGAGCCTGCGTCGCCGAGCCCGAAAAAGCCCTCCCCAAAAGCCGGGAGGGCTTTTCGTATCTGCCTTGTGTGCTTTGGCTAGCCGCCGCGCACCGGTCGGCCCCGCCGCGCCAGGAAGTCCGGGAAGGCCTCTTCCGCCAGGGTGCCCCGCAGGACGTTGGTGGTGAAGTCCTTTTCATTCATCCACTGCTGTTCCAGGCTCTCGCCCTTGTGCTGCAGCAACAGCCGCTTGATGCCGATCACCGACGGCGTGTCGTTGGTGGCGATCTCGGTGGCCACCTCCATCGTCTTCTGCCGCAGCCGGTAGGTGGGTACCAGGTGGTTCAGCAGCCCGATCCGGTAGGCCTCCTCCGCTTCCACGATCCTGGCCGTAAACAGCAGTTCCTTGGCCTGGGGCCAGCCCA
This sequence comes from Dehalococcoidia bacterium, assembly GCA_022823505.1. Taxonomy (GTDB): domain Bacteria; phylum Chloroflexota; class Dehalococcoidia; order Lucifugimonadales; family UBA3495; genus Bin87. The sequence continues at coordinate 36,616 of JAJEIA010000030.1, read as the reverse complement.
CCTGGTTGGTCAGCGTCCACGTCGAGTTGATCCGGCCGTACGCCGCGGCCAGGAACCGGAAACGCGCCGCGTCCGACCCGATGCGAATGTCCAGCGAAGAGGACAGCACGGCGCCACCGCCGTAGGCCAACCCGTTGATCATGCCGATGACCGGCTTGTCCGACGCGCTGACCTCATAGCCGCCCCGCTGCCGACGGGCGGCGCGCTCGTCCATGCCATCCCGGGTCAGCGTGCCAGCATTGAGCGCCGCCTGGTCCTCACGCTGCTCGTGGATGTCGCCGCCGGCCGTAAACGCTGGAACCCGTGGATGCGTGTCGGCACCCGTGACTACGATGCACCCGATCTCCGGATCCTCGTTGGCGCACCGCACCGCATCGTGAAGCTCTTCCGTGAGTTGCCGGTTCATGGCGTTCAGCACTTCCGGCCGGTTCATGGTTATAAACGCGACGTGCCCCACCACCTCGCGACGCCGGTCGCCGCTGCCTTCCCACTTCGAAACACGTTCCTTGTCGGACAGAATGTACTGGTAAGCCATGGAAATCGTCGCTCCTGTTGCGCTGTTCAAGTGGCCGCATTGTATGGGCAGCCGCCGGCCCTAGTCAAACCAACGTGACGCGGACCCAGCTTGTAACCGCGTTGAGCACGGCGACGCGGCGATCTCGGTCCGGTGGCGGTGTCCCTTGCCCTGACGAGGTCGCCGCGCTTTGCCGGCCATGACGGTCCCGACGAAAGTGGGTGCGAGCCAGTCAAATCAACCAATTGACATACCGTCCGGTCGCCCGCGATGATGTCTCCAGGTGCTGGCCCATGTTTTCCACCCTCGCAAATCATCCGTCGACGCGTCCCGCGGTGAGGCGATGGGCGGTGATCGCCGTGTCCGCGCTCTTCGTCGGTCTCGGCCTGTTCGGACTGACCGGGCCCGCCGGCTCCGTGACCGCTCAGGCGGAAACGGTGTTCAACGTCCGGGTCGAAAAGACCATCAGCCCGGTCAAGGTTCGCGTGATCCGGCGTGCCGTCACCCGCGCCAACGAGAACGCGGCACAGTTGCTGATAATTGGCCTGGACACGCCGGGCGGCCTTTACGGGAGCACTCGCGAGATCGTTGAGATACTGCTCGCCTCGCCGGTCCCCGTCGCCGTGTTCGTATCGCCGCGCGGAGCCCAGGCCGGCTCCGCCGGCACGTTCATCACCGCGGCCGGCCATGTGGCTGCCATGACTCCAGGTTCCAATATCGGCGCGGCCACTCCGGTCTCCGGCACCGGCGAGGAGATCAGCGAGACCCTCGCCGACAAGGCGACCAACGACGCTGCCGCCCTCATCCGTGCCATCGCCGAGGAGCGCGGCCGCAACCCCGACGCCCTCGAGGAGACGGTGCGCTCCGCAGCTTCCTACAGCGCCAGCGAAGCCCTGGATGCAAACATCATCGACCTGATCGTGGACGACATCCCCGACCTGCTGGCCGCCCTGGATGGCCGCACGGTAACCACCGTGGCCGGCGACCAGACGCTGCAGCTGGCCGGCGCCGAGGTGCGGGAACTCAAGATGCAGTGGCGCGAGCGTTTCGTAGACTTCATCTCCAATCCCAATATCGCCTTTCTGCTGCTTTCCCTGGGCAGCATCGGACTGATCATCGAAATGCTCACCCCCGGCGCCATCGGACCGGGCGTTGCGGGCATCATCTGTCTTGGCCTGGGATTCCTCGCCCTCGGTAACCTCCCCTTCAATTGGGCCGGCGTTGCGTTCATTCTCCTGGCGATCGTTCTGGCCGCCTTGGAGATTTTCGTGTCGGGATTCGGCGCGCTGGGTATCGGCGCCGCGGTGAGCCTCGTGGTCGGCGGGCTATTGCTGTTTGGAGACTTCGGTGGCGGACGCATTACTCCGCCCAGTTTCCCCTCGGTTTCGGTAAACCGTTGGGTGCTCGTCGGCGTCGGTGGGGTTTTGTTGTCCGTCGCCGGCTATCTGGCCTACGAGGTCATCATGTCCCGCACGGGCCGGCGGCGCGGCGCCGGCCGGAGCGGCGGCGGCGGCGACGGCCGCAGTTCTCCCGGCAGCCTCGTCGGGCAGACCGGAGTGGTGACATCGGCGCTTCAACCCCGAGGCGTCGTCGCCCTGGCCGATGAAACCTGGACCGGCGTCAGCAACGACGGCCTCAACATCCCCGCCGGCCGTCGCGTTCGCGTGACAGCTGTAAACGGCCTGGTTCTCACCGTGGAAGTCGATGCCGGCCCCGCCGCCGTTGAGGGCCAGGAATGATGCTAGAATGATTTCCAAACCCCATAACGCGCCGATCCGATAAGGAGGCACCAACATGGCCGCAGGGATTGTCGTCGTCCAGCAATATCAGCGTATGGTAGTCCAGCGTTTCGGTACCTACATAGGCACCAGGGGGCCCGGACTGCGCTTCCTTATCCCCATCCTCTATCACGGCACCAAGGTTGACCTCCGTGAACGCGTCACCCGCGTTCCCACCCAGAAGTACATCACCGCCGACAACGTCGTGGTGGATATGGACTTCGTGATCTACTACCGCGTGATGGACGACCAGGTCGACCGCGCGGTGCTGGAGGTCCAGAACTTTGAGGCGGCGGTCATCAACCTGGCTTTCGCCACGCTGCGCTCCGTGATCGGCTCCCTGGACCTGGCAACCACGCTCTCCGAGCGCGAACGCATCCGCGACGATGTCCAGATCCGCATGGACGAGGTCACCACCCGTTGGGGCGTGAAGGTGTCGCAGGTGGAGATCAACGAGGTCGACCCGCCTCCCGGCGTCAAGGCCGCCATGGAACGACAGAAGTCCGCCGACGCCATCCGCACCGCTGAGATCACCGAGTCCGAGGGTCAGCGCCAGGCGGCCATCAACCTGGCCGAGGGCGAGCGCCAGTCCGCCATCCTGCGGGCCCAGGGTCAGCGCGAGTCGGAAATCCTGCAGGCGGAGGGCGACCAGCAGGCCCAGGTGCTGCGGGCTGAGGGCTTCAGTTCTGCTCTGGAGCGCATCTTCAGCGTGGCCAGCACCGTGGATGCCCGTACCATGAGCCTCCAGTACTTCGACACCCTGAAGTCCCTCGGCGAGAGCCCGTCCACCAAGTTCATCTTCCCCATGGAGTTCACCTCCATGCTGTCCCCCTTCCTGGGCATGGGCGGCATGAACCCCCCCGACGGCGGCAACAACGGCAACAACCGGGGCAACTCCGGCAACGGCTCCAACGCGGACAACGAAAACCGCAACTGAGGCGCGCTGCACGAAACCAAAATAAGGGGGCAACCATCACGGTTGCCCCCTCGCAATAAAGATTTCGTGTCCTAAATTGCCCGGAAGTACTTGGATCGACCGCCAGCCCACTTTCAGATTCCCGGCGAAGTTAACGCCGATGTCCGCCGACCTTGCGTGTAGGTGTTGTGCGGAATGAAACTAATCGCCCTTCCCATTCTTCTTGGCTGCCTTTTCCTGCCGCGCCTGTCGTATTTTTGCGGCGATGGCTTCGAGCTCTTCGGGAGATAATCCATCGGTAAGCCCTTCCAATATGGCCGATTTCAAGCCGCGCGGCGTCTTGGCGATTAGCATTCTGATTCCTCCTACCACGAAGTCCAGCGTTATGATGACGACCTCAACAGTCAGCCACAACATGCAGATGCTGAACGCCTGATCGACTGGCCCTGGACCCAGCAATTCTGATGATAGCAGTTTTGCATCGAGGGGGCTAACATGCGTGATCGCGTCCGTCAGCAGGATCCGTGCCGCCCAGAATCCGGCCCATATCACGCACACTGCAATACGCGCCATCCGTGTCAGCGGTACGCCGGCAACCGATGCCAGCAGCGAATCGTCGCCATCGACTCCATGCCGCCGACCTTCACTGGCCACAGCTATACTCCATTATTCGCTGGCGAGATTAGCCAACCCTTCCTTCGTCTCGCAGCAACGCCATCGCCGCCCCGAACGGCTCCGCAGCCTTCCCGTCGATCTGCCTCAGCAGCTCCCCCAACTCCGCGTCGTCACCCATACGCTCCGTGATGCGCCGGTAAAGTTCCTCCTGCACCGTTTCCAGGAACTCCGCCCGCCGACGCTCCGCCCGCCGCTTTTCCAGCCCGCCCGTGTCGGTCATGTACTCGCGGTGCGCGGTCACGCTCTCCCAAAGCTCTTCAATCCCCACGTTGGCGTAAGCCTGGGTCAGCAGCACCGGCGGGTTCCAACCGTCTGACAGGTCGGCCATCTGCAGCATCGCCGTCACCGCCGCCGATAGCTGGTTGGCCCCGTCCCGGTCGGCCTTGTTGATTACATAAAGATCTGCGATCTCCATGACGCCGGCCTTGAGCGTCTGTATCGAATCGCCGGACTCGGGCGTCATCGCCACCACAACGGAGTCCGCCACGCCCATGATCCCCAGTTCCGTCTGTCCCACGCCCACCGTTTCCACCAGCGTCACGTCCTTCCCCGCCGCGTCCAGCGCCCGCACCATGCTCTTCACAATGCGCGGCAGGCCTCCGGATTGTCCCCGTGTCGCCACGCTGCGAATGAACACGCCGTCATCCAGGTAATGCCGCTGCATCCGTATCCGGTCGCCCAGCAGCGCGCCGCCGGTGAACGGGCTGGTGGGGTCCACCGCCAGGATGCCCACCGTCAGCCCCATCCCGCGCAGGTGCTCCGCCAGCCGGTCCACCAGCGTGCTCTTGCCCACTCCCGGCGGGCCGGTGATACCCACCGCGTACCCACTCCCGGTATGCGGGTCCAGCGCGGCCATTGCCTCCGCGGCCGTCGGGTCGCCGCGTTCCAGCAGGGTCAGTACGCGCGAAAGAGCGCGCAACTCACCCTTCAATACCCGTTCGGCCAGTTCACTCATCCGGCACCCATGCGACGAAAATCGTAAAATTGGTAACGAAACACGGCGGCCAATTTAGCATCGGCCTGTGCGCGGGTCAAGGACGGCCGCCCCAGTGGCCCTTAACAACTCCCGCACCAGCGGTTATCATCGTGACGCTCCAAACTCGATTTCCAAGCCTGAGGTGACCTCCATGACTACCCGCTCCGACACCCTCCAGGGCCGCGTCGCCATCGTGACCGGCGCCGCCAGTCCCATTGGCATGGGCCGCTCCATCACCACCGGCCTGGTGCGGGCCGGCGCCCGCGTCGCCATGCTCGACATCAACGAGGACTGGCTCGACCAGACCGCCAACGATATGCGCGAACTGGGCGGTGATGAGTGCGTGCTGCCCATCATAGCCGACGTCACCGATCCCGAGTCCGTGCAGAACGCCGTGCAGCGCACCATCGGTGAAATGGGCGGACTCCACATCCTGGTCAACAACGCCGGCATCAATCCTCGGACCGCCGGTTTCGGTGGCAGCGCCTCCGGCAGCCGCACCGGTTTCTTTGACATCGTGCCCGACGCCTGGCTCCGCGTTATTTCCGTCAACCTCAGTGGCCCCTTCCTGATGGCCAACGCGGTGGCCGGTCACATGATGGAGCAGGGATTCGGCCGCATCATCGGCGTCACCACCAGCATGGACACCATGTGGCGCAAGGGTGGCGCGCCCTACGGCCCCTCCAAGGCGGGACACGAAGCGTTGGTCGCCATCATGGCCCAGGACCTGGAGGGCACCGGCGTCACGGCCAATGTTCTCACCCCCGGCGGAGCCACCGCCACCAACATGGTCCTGCCCCCCGAAGGCGCCACGGCCGACGCGCTCATCCAGCCCGAAGTAATGCAGGCCCCCGTCGTCTGGATCGCCTCCGATGACGCCAGCGATTGGAACGGCCGCCGGATCATCGCCTACTACTGGGACGAGTCACTGCCCCTGGAAGCAAGGCTCGAAAAATGCGGGGCTCCGGCCGCGTGGCCCCAACTCGGCCTCCAGGCCGTGCACCCGGACTGGTTCGGCCGCGGCTGATTGCAAACCAGGGCCAACAATTCGTAGGGGCGAATTTTAATTCGCCCCTGCTGCTTTCACCCTGATCGCGCGATCACGCGCCCGATAAGGATTGGGCGTCCGCAATGAAAGCCGCGGTTTCGCGGATGCGCCGTTCGGTGTGTCGGTTGCACGCTCCGGTATAGAAACATGAGCCGTGCAACTGGCTGAGGCAGCTGTAGTATCGCCTTTGCAAGGAGTTCGTCGCCCTGCCTGTCTCGACCAAGTCGTCCAGGCAGTCGCTGGTCAGCCCGGTTGGTCCGGGCTCCTGGCCTGTCAATGCCAGGATTAGCGCGTCAGCCGCCCGCTTGGTAGCGCACCAAGCCTTTTCTGCCGCATCTCGAATGTCGTCCTGTTCCAGACGTTCGATGGCCTGTTCTTGAAGTTGTCGGGCGTCCGCAAAGATACCCTCAATGTCGTCTTGGATTGCAACGGTGGTCATGCTGTAATTGTTCTAACCTTCGCAGGTGCTTGGTCCTTTTGCAATGCTGAACAGGCGAATCAGTGCCGGAACCCCGTGTCGAACCCCCGTGCGTTGGGGTTGATCAGCAGGTCCGGTCGGTTGCCCCAGCGCTTCAGGAACCGGCCGAAGTTCTTCCGGCTGAGCTCGTCCCGCTGGTTCTCCTCCAACTCCTCCCACTGGCGATGCTCGTGGCGGACCATCGGCAGGCTGCTGTCGCACACGACCCGGTAACCGGAGTTCTTGAACTGGAAGCAATAGTCGATGTCGAGGTTCCGGTAGAACCGGAATGACTCGTGCATCAACCCAACGGAGAGCAGGTCTGCCCGTCGGAAAGCCATGCAGTACGCCTGCATCGCGTCGGCGTCGCCCCGGTCAACCTCCTCGTGAAAGTGCTGCATGTCGTCCGTCGTCAAACCGTAGGGTCCGAACACGCCGATGCTGTGATCGGCCAGGTTTTCCGCCACCGGTGACAGGATGTCCCCAACCACCTCGGTAGAGGCGTCCAGCAGCACGATGTAGCGTCCACGCGCCTGCTTCAACCCGATGTTCTTGCCTGCGGCGTCGCCCACCACGTGGTCGCAGTGGATCACCCGCACCCTCTCGTGCTCGGCCTGCGCCTCCTCCAGGTACTCCGCCGTGCCGTCCGTTGACCCGTTGTCCACCACGATGATCTCCACCGATGCCCCGCCGGTGTGGCGCAGCACCGCCTCAACGCACCGGCGCACGTCGTCAACGTAATCGTAGGCGTTGACCAGGAACGTGAAGTCGTACAGGTCCGGCTGATCCAGCAGTGACGGCACTTCCCGGGAAGCGGACACCGAGGCCCACCGCGCTTCTTGCAGTTCCAGCGGCGTCTGCGGACGCACCAGCGTGGCGACTCCCGTGTCCTGCACCACCATGCCGCCTTCCACCATCTGCGACCGCAGCGCGTCGGCATCGCGGTACGCCGCCTGTTCCCGCAGGGCGGCTCGGCGTTCCAGCGCATTGCTGTTCTGAGTGCCGATCTCGTACCGCTCCGGAACCTGGTCCAGGTCCAGGCCGAACACGCGGTCAAAGTCAAGGATCAATTCCAACTTGTCCGACGCCGGCAGGTCCGACCGCACCATGGCCCAGGTGATTGCCAATGCCGTGGGCAGGTCAAGGTCGTTGTGCACCGCGTCCCAGAACTTGCCGCTCCATTCCTGGCCCTCGGCGCTCAGGGCGTGGTGGCCCGCGCCGTTGCCCGACATGTTGCGCCACACCCAGATGCGGTTGCGCAGGCCCGTCAACGCCTTCTCCGCCGCCCGCAGCGACGTGAAGGTGAAGTTCATCCGGTGCCGGTACCGGACCGTCATGCACAGGTAGCGGAAGGCAAGCGGGTCAAACCCCCGCGTCGACAGGTCCTCGATCAGGAACACGTTCCCGGCCGATTTCGCCATCTTGGCCCCATCCGCCAGCAGGTGCTGCCCGTGCACCCAGTAGTTCACGTGCTGCTGCCCGAACGCTCCCTCGCTCTGCGCGATCTCGTCCTCGTGATGCGGGAACACGTTGTCGACGCCGCCCGTGTGGATGTCGAACTTCTCGCCCAGGTACTTGTGCGCCATGGCCGAGCACTCGATGTGCCAGCCGGGAAAGCCTTCGCCCCACGGGCTGTCCCACTTCACGTCCCGACCCGGTTCGGCCGCTTTCCAGAGGGTGAAGTCCCTCGGATCGCGCTTCAGCGGGTCGGCCTCGGCGCGTACTCCCTCCAGCAGGTCGCCCCCGAAGTTGCGCGACAGCTTGCCGTACTCTGGGTAGCTGTTCACGTTGAAATAGATGTTGCCGCCCGCCTCGTAGGCCGAGCCGTTGCCCATCAGTGTGCCCACCATATCCAGCATCTCGGGGATGTGGTGCGACGCCCAGGGAAATACGTGCGCCGGCAGGATGTTGATCCGCTCCTCGTCCCGCCAGAAAACGTCCGCGTAGAACTCGCCGATCTCCTGGAGCGACTTGCCCTCGGCCAGCGCGGCCATGATCATCTTGTCGCCGCCGGCCTCCGCCAGCTCCTGGCGCATGTGGCCCACGTCGGTGATGTTCTTGATGTGGTAGACCTCGTTGCCGTCAGCCACGAGGATCCGCCGGATCCAGTCCGCCATCAGGTACGTGCGCAGGTTCCCGATGTGCGCATACCGGTACACCGTGGGCCCGCAGGTGTACATGGACACCTTGCCGGGCGTCATCGGCCGGATCTCCTCGACGTTCTTCGTCAGGGTGTTGTAGATGCGTAACATACCTCTCACTCCGGCGGGGCGCAGTTGGCCCAAGTTTAGCACGCACGTCGCCCGGTTTGCACTCGCGCCGGGCCAACGTTGGCCCTTATCCCGCTGGGAAGTCGTCAGCAAACGGGATTTTCAGGATTGGGCTGGGGTCAGCGTCTGGCGGGGCGGTAGTCTCGGGGGTCCAGGCAGGCATCGTACATCGCCCGGTTTATCCGAACCCAGTTTGTGCCGTCGATGCCGCGACGGGAGGCGCTGCCCGCGCTCACGGGGAACGCGGATTCAAAAGTCAGCGTCCGATTCTGCGACGCGGCAATCTGCTTGGCCAGGCTGACCGCCGGGCTGAAGTCCGAATCCTGGCTGACGATGATGGCCACGTCGTAGCGGCGTTCGTGAGTTGCCTGCACCAAGTCCAGGGCCAGGCTGACGTCAACGCCCTTTTCCTGGCCGCCCCGGTTGACCTTGCCCTGATAAACGTAGATGCCGCCGTTTCGCAAGTACCTGATTTTGTTTAACCAGAAGCTATGCCAGAATGGCCTGCTAGATTCATCAGGGACGCCAGTGTAGAAACGGATTTCAGTCAATGTGCGGCCCGGATCTCTGGCGGTCAAGGTGCTGGCGAGCTTCTCGACATCGTAACTCGGCCAAGCGTAACACGATGCTCTGTCCATCGGGTTTGTGTGCCAAGCGTCCTTCGCCAAGTGGTAGAGATTCTGGCCGTCGACGAAAACTATGGTGTCCATAAGCAAAAACCCCGCCCGGGGATTCTGGGACTAGGCCAGGTCCAGCGGACGGGGGGTAAATCATTTCATAGTGTACGCGACTTTGGCTTTGCAGTCAAAGACACCACGCGCAAAAAACCATCGCCCGGAGAAACCGGCGCGAGCCAACTCGCGAGGTTGGCTCTTATCGCGCCGGGAAATCGTCAGAATCCGGATTGCCAGGATTATCGGATCCTCAGGATGCCGCCGCGCAAGCGCCGACCAACCCAATCCTGCCAATCCCAAAATCCCACCAATCCTGATTCTGACCACACCACGGTTGAAAGCGGGTGCGCGAGAGAGTTACATGGCCGCGGCTATCTGGGTTCGATAGCACAGGGCGAATTTCAGCGTGCGATATCATGCTTTGGTCAATTGCTGGGTGCTGGCGGCGGGAATCGCCTAAGGGTGGCTGCAATTGGCAGTGTGTCTTCATATGGTATCCGGTCGAGCGACATCATGTTGAACATTTGCGCTCCCATGCCTTGTACTGTCGTGTTTCCAGGTTGAACGTCAGTCGGACCGAAGGCCACTTCTCCACCGAAGTTGATGTAGGCTTTGTGATAGAGGTCAAGGTATTCGTACAAAATTTGGGTAAGCTCATGCGGCAAAACCCCGTAGCCTCTGAAGTTGCCTTTTGGTATTGCCAGCTTTTCCTTATCCGTGGAGATCCGCAAGATGCACAACTGGCGGTATGTGAGTTGCTCGGCCGTCTTGATAATTTGATGCGCCATGGGTGCACTTGCTTCAGGCTGAAATGCTGTGGCAGCGAGCAGGTGCGCCATGTAAGGCAACTTTTTCTCTTCGGATTCTCTTTGGCTTTTCAGTAGGATGTTTTCCCAGACTTCTTCCGCGTCCGCGCGGCCCGTTTGGTCTCTTTCGAAGAAATCATCGTTCCGTACCCGCTCTCCTGATTTTTGGCGTTCGATAATCTCCTTTGCTGCCAGTGAGTAGACGCCCCCTACTCGCATCTCTTCCCTTGGGCTGAGGAAACGCTGAGAGATCTCGTCGCCGATACGGTGCAGGGCTTGTGCTGCAAAGTGGCCTGCGATTCCACCGATGGCAGCACCCGGCGGGCCTGCGATAGTTGTACCTATCATCGCCCCAGCGACACTACTTGCAGATGCCCCTGAGATAGTGGCTCCACTCTGGATAAGTCGACGTAGTTGGTCGCGCATGACCTGTCGTCCTTCAGATTCGTTTTGCGCGTTAGGTGCCATACGGGCTCCTTGATTTCGTTTTCGGGTGTTTCTCCATTTTGGTCGCCGGTGGTACGTGTTTGCGGTTGTTGGGCCTCCTGGTTGATTTGGTAACCATCTGGCGCACCGCCAACCCCGCCCGCGCCGGATCACTCACACGCTCTGCTACCATCAAATTTATCAGACGCACTGTCTCGCTCTCCCGCTGCCACTCTTGGCGCGGCTTTGGTCGACCCGTTCCACCATTTCATCCTCAGCTAATGACGGGCGCAAAAACAGCGTGAGAGCGGCTGCCACGGTAGCCCCCATAAACGTGTGCAGTATCTTGTGAAACGCCAGATCCCTGCGAAACGGATAGCCGTCCAGCACTTCGCTGTCTGTCGCCACCTGCATGAAGCCGTACAGCGGGATACTGAAGTGCCGGCCAAGCGCGGCCTTGGCCGCCAGCGCGGGTCCCATGTGAAAGGGCGTCAACGGCACCTCAGTTCTTTCCGGTGAATCATAAGCAGGGGCGAATCATCATCCGCCCCTACCGTTGTTCCCGTATGTAATGGACCCTTACGGACTGCGGACCACCGCCGCGCCCGAGGCCTTCAGCGCCTCAATCTCCGCTGCAGAGTACCCCGCTTCCGCCAGGATCTCGTCGGTGTGCATGCCGAACCAGGGAGCCGGTGGACCCAGCCTCGGCGGCGTCGCCGACAGCCGCGCCGTCGTGCCGGAGTGGTCCACGCTGCCCCACACGGTGTGTTCGCGCGTCACGACGAACCCGGCGTCTCGCACCACCGGGTCGTGGCGATAGTCCTCCATCGTCAGGTTGGGGGAAACGGACACGCCCAGCGGCCTCAGCTCCTGCATCCAGTGCTCGATGGTGTTGCTCCTGATGACCTCCGCGATTGCCGCGCCGTCGTGGTGAACATCGCGGAAGTTCAGGGCTGACAGCAACGATCCATACGCGCCGGCGTCGGGACAGTGGATATACAGCCATCCGTCCGATGCCTGGTACAGCCGCGAGCCTGCGGAGTAGCCGCGTGCCTCCACACCCTCGATGTCCTCCCGCTGGTAACCCTCGTAGTCCAGGAAGTACGGCGATTGCAGAATCCCGGCAGTCAGAGCCAGCCCGCTGTCCACCGACTGCCCCTTACCCGTCCGGTTCCGTTCGTGCAACGCCAGCGCCACGGCGTAAGCGCCCATCAGGCCCGTGCCGTAGTCGTTGACCGCGTATGGAGCCAGCATCGGCCTGCCGTCCCTTCCGCCGCGCCGCACCTGCATCCCGCTGGTTCCCTGCGCCAGCTGCTCCCAGCCGGCCCGCTCGGACCACGGCCCGTCGTACCCGAAGGCGTTGAGCGATGCGTAAACGATGTCCGGCCTGACCTTCTTGACCTCCTCGTAACCCAGACCCAGCCGCTCCACCGCGGACTTCCGGTTGTTCTCCACGATAACGTCGGCCGACTCGACGAGTTTCCAGAAAACCTCGCGACCCTCGTCGGTCTTCAGGTTCAGCATGATGCTGCGCTTGCCCCGGTTCACATCGATGTAGCCGATGGGGTCCAGGATGCGCGTCGGATCGTCGATCTTGATGACGTCCGCCCCGAACTCGCCAAGCGTGCGGCCGCACGTCGGACCCGCCAGAATGATGCACAGATCCAGCACCCGTACACCCTGCAGCGCGGACATCACGTCGCCGTGTCCGCTAGTGCCGTTGGTCCGTGGCTGAGCGGTCTCCAGTTCGGCCAGCACCTCGTCGGTGTGCTCTCCCAGCTTGGGCGCCCGCCCCTGGACTGCGCCCGGGGTTCCCCGCAGCCGCACCTGCACCCCCGGCTGCTTCATTTTGCCGCGCTCGGCATCCTCGACTTCGACCACCATCTTCGCATCCACCGCGTGCTCGTGCACGAGCCACTCGTCCACGGTCTTGCACACCGTGCAGGCCCCGCCCTGCGCGTTGATGTCCGCCTCCCATTCCCACGCGGTGCGCTCCTTGAACATCTCCGCGAAGCGGTCCTGCCAGAACGCCAGCGTGTCCGCGTCCACCGGCCGCCCGAACAGCGATGTGGCCTCGTCGATCCATTCCGTCTTGCCCGCCGCCGTCAGCGTCTGCCGCGCAAACCGCTCGAACATGCCGTGGTGGTACACCCACCGGCCGTCGGCGCACTGATATGGATGCGACATCACCGTGCGCGGGAAGTCGAACAGGTCCACGTACTCGTAGTTGTTGAACTTGATGATCCGGCTGCCCATCGCTGTAAACATGGCGGAATGGAGCGGCACCTCGATGCGTTGCCCCTTGCCCGACTTGTCCCGCGCGTTGATCGCCATGGCCACAGACACCGACCCCAGCAGCGCCGAAAAGGTGCTGGCGATGGGCAATGGTGTGAACAGCGGTTCCCCGCCGCTTTCCGACGTCTCCGGATAGAAGCCCGTCTCCGCGCTGATCACCGGATCCCAGCCCGGTCCATTCCGGCTGGGGTGTTCCTCGCCATATCCCGGCAGCGAGCAGTAGATCAGTTTCCGGTTTTCTGCCGCTAGCTCCTCGTATCCGATCCCCAGCCGGTCGGCCACACCCGGCCGAAAGTTCTCGATGACCACGTCGGCGTTGCCGACCAGGCGCCGCGCCTTCTCGCGTCCTTCGTCCGTTTTCAGGTCCAGCACCGCCGAGCGTTTTCCCCGGTTCCACGTCGCAAATGCCGGCTCGGACCGCGCCGGGTCGCCGCCCGGCCGTTCCACCTTGATCACGTGCGCGCCTTGATCGGCCAGCAACATCCCGAGCATTGGCCCGGGTACGTACTGCCCGAACTCCACCACGTGGATGTCTCGCAACGCGCCTGAAGTGCCGTTGGTAGTCATCGATCTACTCCTCAGTTGAGTGGTCTCCGTTCAGACTGGGCGGCGGCTCGTCAAATGGCCGGCCGTCTGCCTCAGCCTGTTGCCGCCGTTCCAGCCACTGCAGCCAGCGCTCTTGCTGTTCTTTCATCCCCTGCTGCCGGCCTATCTGCCGGCCAGCTTTGGTGCCTGCTTCCAATCCTTCTGCGCGGGCCCTTTCGCGGGTCCGCTGCCGGTACCATGTTCCAAACACCATGTCGATGACCTCCGTCAGGATGTACGCGGCGGGCAGCGCAAAGCCGATGTTGGGCGCCCCGGCTCCGATGATTCCAAGGGTCTGCGCATCCCAACTGTCGCCGCTGTGGGAGGTGAAACTGTTGTAGCTGCTTATGCCGGTAAGTATAAGCCAAACCGTGGTGAAGATGCCGGAAAACCACCGGATCAGCCTGGTGGGTATGTTGAGAATCCCGGTGCGATCTTCCCAGTTACCGAGATCATCGTGTGGCCGTCCCATGACCCTGCACGTAGCCTGACGCAGTTATGGGTTTTGGCCAAACCGGGCCGGATCACAACCCTCCAGGCTGATCTCGGTGCTCCCGGCGGCGATGATGTCAGCAATCCCCTTGCCCATCGCCGGGCCCAGCAGGATGCCCTTTTTCTGGCCGCCGGTGCAGATGTACACGTTGTCCCAGCCTGGTGCTCTGCCCACTATCGGCAGCCAGTCGGGGGTGACGGGCCGCAGGCACGCCGTGTGCAAGACCTGCTCCGCCCCGCTCAGCGAGGGCACCAGGCGCACCGCCCGCCGCAGGATGTCCTCCCGCGCCTCGTCCGTCAGCGACAGGTCAAATCCCACGTCCTCCTCGGTCGCTCCGCACCAGATCAGGCCGTCCGTCTTGGCGTACATCGAGCTGCCGCCGCCGATCAGCTCGTATTCAAGGCCGGGACCGTCGGGACGCAGCCGGATGATCTGTCCTTTCAGCGGATCCACGGGTATCGCGATGTCCAGCCACTGCTCCGCGGACCGGCACCACGGCCCCGCCGCGATCAGCACCGCACCGCACGCGATCTCCTCATCGCTGGTTACCACCGCGTCGACTTTGGCCTGGCCGAGCCTCAGGCCGACCGCGCTCGTGGCAATCACCGTGGCGCCGCGTTTCTCCGCCGCCGCCGCCAGCGCCTGCGTGAACTCCAGCCCGTCCAGGGCGCCGTTGCCCACCGCCCGGATGCCGGCGATCACTTCGGGCGTGATGCGCGGCTCCAGCGCCAGGACATCCTCGCGTTCCAGCCATTCCGCCGAAAACCCCGGTTCGGGCGCGCTGTTGAAGGTTTCCAGCGTGGCCTTCAGGTCGTCCAGTTCCTCCGGATCCAGCGCTACCTTCAGTATCGACATGATCCGGCCGTGATACTCGATCCCCGTTTCGCCCGGCAACGAGTCCCACAGTTCTTTGTGCAGTGCAAAGGACTGCAAAGCCATAGGTTGCAGCGGATCGGGCCAGCCGTGCCCTTCCAGCGGATTCAACCCGCCGGCGTTGTATCCCGACGCGTGGCTGGCCGCTCCCTCGCGTTCGATTACCGTCGCATTCACACCGTGGGCGGCCAGGTAGTAGGCTGCCGCGCAACCCGCCGCACCTCCGCCAATGATGACTACGTCTGCTGATTGGTCGCTCATGCTGTTTCCCTCTGTAACTGCCGCAAAATCGGGTTAGGATATAATCCTCATTGGGAGGTGTCTATGCCGATCTACGAATACCTGTGCCCCGACTGTGGCAACGAGTTCGAGTCGATTCGCCCCGTTTCCCGCGCCGATGACCCCATCGACTGCAAGGCGTGCGGAAAGCCGGCCACCCGCCAGATTTCGAACTTCTCTTTCAAGTCCGACACGTTCACCTCGCCCAAGCTTCGGAACCGCCCGGGGCAGACCTTCCGCGGCAGTCGCTCCCCGGAGGAAGGGGAGGCGCCCCAGCCCGACGCTGGCCAGCCCGCCGTTTAGGGTTGCCTGGCCCGGGCCTCGTTGCACGCGATGCACGTACAGGCCGCCCGCAGCGCCCGGTAGGTGTAGATGCCGGTGTAGTGGGCGTCGCTCCACAGGAACTGCAGCGCGTACTGCCCCACCGCCATCTGATCCAGCGCCCGCACGTCCTGGGGCACCGAGTCCGGGTCCAGCAGCGCCCGGCCCGTCATCTCTTCCACGCAGGACGCGCAGGGGCAACGCAGCCGCAGCATCCGGTGCGGGTAGATCCCCCGGTGCCCGTCATCCCAATTGATGATTATCGAGCTGCCGGTGATGTCAACGTCGGTCGGCTTGATGATTTCGTTGGTTGCCATCGCTGCTATCCGCCGGAGTTCGGAGCCTGCACTTCGGCCAGCCGCGCCGGCCTTGGCATCTCGTCAGGGTCCGTGGGTATTTCGATGATGCTCGGCCCGTCCACCGCCAGCGCCTGCGCGAACGCCTCGGCGATGTCCTCCGGCCGGTCGACATAAAATCCGGCCCCACCGAACAGCTCCGCATACTTGTCGAACCGAGGGTTCACGGTGTCCGCTCCCACGTAGCGCTCGTTGAACGCATACTTCTGGTACGCCTTTTCGGACCCCCAGCAGTCGTTGTTCATCACCACCGAGATGTTTTTCAGTCCGTAGCGCACGGCGGTCTCGAATTCCTGTGCGTTAAAGTGGAAATCGCCGTCCCCATTGAAGTTCACCACCGGCCGGTCCGGCGCCGCGAAGTTCGCCCCTATGGACGCCGGGAAGCTGAAACCCAGTCCGCCCAGGTCCAGCGCCATGATCAGGCTGCGCGGCTGGTAGTAGTTCAATCTGTCCTGTCCAAAGTTTGGCGCCAGGCCCGCGTCCAGCGCGACGATGGCGTCCCGAGGCATCACCTTGCGCAATTCCGCGTAGACCCGCTGCGGCTTGATGAAGTCTCCCGTCAACTCGGCCTCGGCAGCCAGCCGTGTTGCCCGCGCCGCGTTCCAGCCGGCCACCCGACGGGTCCACTCGGGATCCGGCCGCAGTTCCGCCGCCGCCACGATGCCGTTGATCTCATCAACCACCGCGCCCACGTCGCCCTCGACTCCCACCGTGATGGGATAGATGCGCCCGATTTCCTTGGGGTCTATCTCGATGTGCACGATGCGCGCGTCTGCGGGTATAAATCGGTGGTCGAAGAACGTCGTGGACTGTCCCAGCCGCGTGCCCGCCGCCACGATTGCGTCGGCGTTGCGGACCGCGTCGATCGCTTCCTGCGCACCCAGCCGGCCCAGGTGCCCTAGGTAGTTGGGATGGTCGTTGGGCACCGCGTCCGCTCGCCCGTATGAGGTCACGATGGGCGCCCCGGTAAGCTCCGACAGCCTCGCAACCTGGGCGTCCGCCAGGCTCCATTCCACCCCGCCGCCGGCCACGATCACCGGCCGCTGCGCCGCCAGTATCTCCCGTGCCGCCGCCTCAACCTGCGCCCGGTCGCCCCGGGAATGGCCCTGGCCGGTGCGATAGGACGTGGGAGCCATCAGGTCCAGGTCCACTTCCGCCCCCGGCAACAGGTCTCGCGGAATGTCCACCAGGACGGGCCCCATCTTGCCCGAGGTGGCTATCCGGAAAGCCTGTCGCAGCGCGTCCGGCAGCCGCTCAATCTTGTTGATGGAGAAGCTCGCCTTGGTGATCGGCTCGAACAGCGCCACCTGGTCAAATTCCTGCGTTGAGTCCAGGTGCTGGTGGTCCCGCGACGCCGACGGCGCCAGCACCACCACCGGCGAATGCGCCACGTAGGCCGAGCCGATGCCGTAGGTCAGGTTCAGCACGCCCGGTCCGTTGGTGACGAGGCACACCGACGGAGCGCCAGCGATCCGGCTGTACCCGTCGGCCATCAGCGCTGCGCCCTGCTCGTGCCGCACGCCCACGAATTCCATGTCGTCGCGGTCGTAAAGCGGGTCCAGCACGTCGAGAAAGGACGAGCCAACGATCCCGAAGATCTTGCTCACCCCTTCCTGCCGCAGCAGCTCGATGACTGCCTCACCTGCGTTCATCCGTTGGGCCATGGCCAAACGCTCCTTTTCATGCGTAAATCGCCCGGAAGTGTAACACGACTGCCGGCCGACACCATTGCCGGAGCAACATGCGATTACTACCCATGCTATAATGCCGCATCACTCACCGAGGAGGCCCTCCCAACATGAGCACAGTGGCAGTGGAGGTGGTGTACCGGGGTATTTTTCAGAAAACCCTGGCCCGGAACATCGTCCGCACCATCGTTTTTGCCGCCCGTAAGGAAGGTAAAATAGGCACGGCTTTTGGCCGCTACGGCGACTCCCCCGAACGGAACGGCATCCCTGCCAAGCAGTTCGCCATCGTGTCCGACAGCCCTGAGGAACTCGAGGAAAATCTGGCCGTCTACGAAGCCCGCGAAGTGGACGTCACCATCAACGTTGACGACACCATGTGCAAGGGCGTGGAATCCTGGGCCTGGTACGGCTTGCAGCCCATCAACGCTCTCACCAAGCCCGGCGGAACCCTCATCGTAACGTCCCGCCAGGAAGCGGATGCACTCATCGAGGACATCCACCAAAAGGACAGCCCTTACAACCTGTCCATCGTACCCGCTACCACCAGCTTCTCCGGCCTCTGGGTCTACAAGGACGACCACACCGATGTCCGCATCCTCGGCGCCCTCGCCAAGGTGTGTCCCGAACTGGTCAGCCTCGACTCCATGCTTGCCGCGCTCGACGATCAGGGCTGGGGCGGCATCAAGCTCACGTCGGCCCGCAACTCCTTTGAACGCACCGTTCAGCGCCCCGTTGAGCCCGGCGAGGGTAACGATGACGAGCCCTTCAGCTTCGAACTGCTCGGCTGGCGCTCCATGGAAGATGGCCTCGTCATCCGGGGCATCGACGGCGCCACCGGCTTCCGCGGGGGTTCCCTGGCCGAAGGCTACGACCCCATCACCTCCAACGCGTCCGGAGATACCGACTATCAACCCACCCGCAACTCGGTGTTCAAGAAGTTCAGCACCCGCTCCATGCGTCCGGTCATCAACTTCGAAACCTGCATCAAGTGTACCCTCTGCTGGCTCCAGTGCCCCGACACCTGCTTCGACGTGACGCCCGACGGGCTGTATGACGCCAACATGGAGGCCTGCTGCGGCTGCGCCGTCTGCGAAGCCGTTTGCCCTGTGCCGGATTGCATCACCATGGTCAACGAGGCCGAGTTCAACGACAACAACAGCCAGTGGGAACACTGGACCCGCGACAAGGACGGCTACCAGAAGTGGATGACCGAGCTGGTCGAGGTTCAGAAAGCCCACGACGCCGACTCCGAACGTAGCCATGGCTATCACAGCCCCGGCAAGTACGAAGCGGAATCCGAATCTGAAGTTGCCCTCACCGGAGACGATGACTGATGGCCACCGAAACCCTCTACCAGACCGAGCGCGAGGAGCTCATCAGCGGTAGCGAGGCCATCGCCATCGCGTGCTCCCTCGCCGACGTTGACGTTATCACCGCCTACCCCATTCGGCCCTACGACACGGTCATGCAGTACGTGTCCAAGCTCAAGGCCGACGGCGCTTTCGACTGCGACTTCATCGTCGCTGAAAGTGAACACTCCCAGTTCGAGATTGTAAAACACGCTTCCGCCGTGGGCGCCCGCACCTTCTGCGGCTCCAGCGGCGTGGGTTGGTTCTACGCCTTTGAGGCAATCACCGTAACCGCCGGCCTGCGCCTTCCCGTGGTCGCCATGGTCGGCAACCGCGCCCTGGACGACCCGGGAGCCTTCGGCGTCGAGCACAACGACGCCATGGCCGTCCGCGATCTGGGCTGGATGCTCTATTGGGTGGGCACCGCCCAGGAGGCTCTGGATACCGCGCTCCTGGCCTGGCGCGTCGCAGAAGACCCCCGCGTCTTCCTGCCCGCCGCCATTTCCTGCGACGGCTCCTTCCTCACGCACTCCCAGGCCATTGTCAACGTGCCGACGCAGGAACAAGTTGACCGGTTCCTGCCCCAGTACGACCGGGGCCGCCTGCTCCTCCATCCCGACAACCCCATCACCGTTGCGCCGCAGGTCAACGAGGACTGGCTCATGGAGATCCGACGCCAGACCGACGATGCCATGCGCCGCACCAGCGAAGTCATCAAGGAAGCCTACGAAGAGTTCAAACAGCTCTTCGGTCGTGGGGACCCCAGCCCATTCATCGAAGAGTACATGACCGAGGATGCAGACATCGTCCTGGTCGGCATGGGCACGCTCGCCATGCCGGTCCGGGTCGCCGTCCGCCGCATGCGCGAACAGGGCATGAAGGTCGGCTTCCTGCGGGTCAAGTTCTTCCGTCCCTTTGCCACCGATGAGATCCGCGAAGCCCTCAGCCATTGCAAGGCCGTCGGCGTCATCGACCGGGACTATTCTTACGGCTCGCCCTCCTACGGCGGCGTGCTGTTCAACGAGATCCGTTCCGCCCTGTACACCCTGGACAACCGCCCGCTCATGCAGAGCTTCATTGCCGGACTCGGCGGCCGCGAAGTGCTGGTGCGCGACGTGGAAGAAATGACCGGCATGGTCCAGGACTCAATCGACGCCGGACAGGTCAAGGAAGAGAACACCTGGATTGGTGTCCGCGAATAGGAGAGCCGCTATGACTACCATGACCCAAGAACTCCCCCAGGTTAGGGGCGTCAAGCAAATCCCGGTGTTCGAAGGCTTCACCTCCGGTCACCGCACCTGCCAGGGCTGCGAATCCGCCCTTGTCATGCGTCTGATGATCAAGGCCGCCGGCCCGCGCACCATCGTTGTGGGCAGCACCGGCTGCATGTACGTGGCCAACACGACCTACTACAGCACCCCCTGGGTTGTGCCGTGGATGCATACCCAGCTGGGCTCCAGCGGCTCGGCCGCCACCGGCACCGCCGCCGGCCTTGCCTCCCTCATGCGCAAGGGCAAGATGCAGGAAGAGCCCATCAACGTAATCGCCTTCTGCGGCGACGGTGGTGGGGTCGACATGGGACTGTCCGCCATCTCTGCCGCCCTGCAGCATGATGAGTACAACCTGCTCATCCTCTGCTATGACAACGAGTCCTACGCCAACACCGATATCCAGGTGTCCGGCTCCAGCCCCTGGGGCGCCAACTCCACCTTCTCGCCTCCGGGGAAGGTTCACCGCATCATGAACCGCCGGTGGAAGAAGAACACCGTCCCTATGCTGGCCGCCGGTCACCCTGATGTCCGCTACGTCGCCACCGCCTGCGGTTCGTACGGGCCGGACTTCACCAACAAGATCCGCCGCGCCCTCACCATCGGTGGGCCCACCTTCATCCACAGCATCGACCCGTGCCCCAAGGGTTGGGACTACGACCCCAAGTACTCTCACGAGTTGGGCATGCTCGCTGTTGAAACCGGCATCTGGGTGCAGTACGAGATCGTCGACGGCGAGTTGATCCTGAATGGTCCCTCCCGCGCGATAGCTCGGGGCATCCGGCGCCGGAAGCCCGTTACCGATTACCTCCAGCGCCAGGGTCGCTTCGCGCACCTGACCGAGGAGGACCTCAAGTTCTTCCAGGAGCGCATCGACGAGACCTGGGAGAAGTGGTGGATTCCGGGCATCGTCCCCTTCGGCCCGCACGACGAGGGCGAGTAGCTCAGACCCGGCTTCTCATCGCAACGTTGTTCAAGGGCGGGTTCAACACCCGCCCTTTTGGTTTGATACTTGTAAAGTCGTCTATCCGTCCAACACCTAAACCATGCGTTGACCTGTCGTAATAATGTGTTAGACTTGTCGCGGAACTGACACCGCGAGGTAAAACAATGGTAAAGGTTGCCCTGACATTTGAAGGCGATGCGGATGATGTGATCGTTGCGATGCGACAACTTGCGGTCGGTGATGCTACTGCCGCTTCATCTGTCGGCAATAAAACTGAAACATCCGTGGCGACCACGGCTGCCGAGGTGTCCGATGATGCACAGTCAGACGAGCCGTCCGCCGTGCCGGAAGGTCGCTGGACGATTGAACATGTTCGGGCCTTTTGGGGTTTCTTGGCAGATGATGCCCGAGAAATTTATCAAAGAGTAGCTCAAAGCGCGGGCTACGTCCTTTCTCGCCAGGCGTTGCTGGAAGAAATGCATCTGACCGTGCGGCAACTGTCCGGTCGTCTCTCCTCTCAGGGACACGCCGTGCGGCGCATCCGCCGCGTTCACAACGTCTCGCTCCCTCATCCCATGTCGTTCGACTCCCAGGCTGACGAGTACCGGATGCTCCCGGACGTCGCTGACGCTATTGTCAGGCTCAACCTGTAATGCTACGCTGCGGCATCCCAACCGTTGACTCTCACAATCCTGTCAACCCCGGAGTATCAGCATGAGAATGGACCCCATCAACCTCTACGACTATGAGGCTCGGGCCAAGCAGGTGCTGCCCCACAACAACTGGGAGTTCATCGAGGCCGGCTCGATGGACGAGATCACCACCGCGCGAAACCGTTCCGCCTTTGAAGCGCTCACCCTACGCCCTCGGTTCATGCGCGACACCACCGAGCGCAAGGTCTCGACCACCGTCCTCGGCCAGGACATCAGCTTCCCCGTTATGATCGCTCCCACCGGCGGTCACGGCAACGCTCACCCGGAAGCCGAATGCGCGACGGCTCGCGGGGCCGGCATGTCCAACACGCTGATGATGTGCAGCACCTCGTCCAACTGCAGCTTGGAAGAGATCGCCGACGCCGCCACCGGCCCTCTGTGGTTCCAGCTCTACCACCGCGGCTATGACCTTACCGAAAACCTGGTCAAGCGCGCCGAGTCGGCCGGTTATCGCGCCATCGTCCTTACCGTTGACACCCCGGCGCCCAGCCCCAAGGAACGCGACATTCGCAACCGATACCAAAGGCCCGGCGACCTTGGGAACTTCCGCGAACAGCAGGACCGCCTCTCCGAGGTCAGTGGCACCGACGAATCGCCAACTTGGGAAATGCCCCAATCGCCGCCGCTGACCTGGGATGAAATCGAATGGCTGCGCGGCCTGACCGACCTGCCCCTGGTGCTCAAGGGAGTCCGCGTCGCCGAGGATGCCCGCATGGCCGTTGATCACGGCGTCAACGGTATCCTGGTCTCCACCCATGGCGGGCGGCAGCTCGATAGCACTATGTCCAGCATCGAGATGGTGCCCGAAATCGTCGCGGCCTGCGGAGACAAGGCCGAGGTGTACGTCGACTCCGGCGTTCGCCGCGGCAGTGACGTGCTCAAGGCGTTGGCGCTTGGCGCCCGCGCGGTGGCCGTCGGACGTCCCCTCTATTGGGGCCTCGCCGTCAACGGCGCCGAGGGCGTCCACCACATGCTGGAGCTCCTCCGCGAAGAGTTCAACCGCGCCATGGCCTACTGCGGTCAGAACAGCGTCGACGACCTCGAAGATCGCTTGCTCAACGTGCCGCGAGAGTGGGGGCCCTTCCGCACCGAGAACGACATTGCGGAACACCTGCCTTTCTAGCGGTTCTCTTCCCCAATACGACCCGAACAGCCAGGGGCGGATCGTCATCCGCCCCTTTTGCTTTGTGTTGCGATCCTGCGGTTTTGCCCTACCCTAATCGTCCGCCGCGACCCCCACCGTCCCTGCGCCGATCTCCGCCAGGAACCCGGTCAGCAGCCCGTTGAAGATGTCCGCCTGCTCGTAGTGGGTCGAGTGCGCCGCCCCGGCGACCACTTCCAGACGGCTGCCCGGGATCAGCCGATGCGCTGCCTCGATCACGTTCGGAGGAAATATCCGGTCTTCCTCTCCCACCACCACCAGCGTCGGCACCGCGAAACCCGCCAGGTCATCGGCCTGCGGGCCGGACGGGTTTCGGAACAGCCCGGAGACGACGCTCACCGGCATGGGTGGGTTGATCCGTCCAACGGATCCGAACAGAAACGCCAGGTCCGGATGATTCGCGATGAAGCCGTCGCTCAGCGCCCGGCGCAGCGGATCCTCCGGCGGGTGCACATCCTCCAGCAGCGACACCACCGACGGATCGCCGATCCCGCCCGTGGTGTCCGCCAGCACCAGCCCGGCCACCCGCTCCGGATGCGCCAGCGCGAACCCCAGGCTGGTCACGCCGCCCATGGACTGCGCAACCAGGACCGCCCGGTCGATCCCCAGGTGATCCAGCAGCGCCTCCAGGTCCGCGACGAACGTCGCCGGTTCCGGTTGTCCCCCTGGTCCAGGTGTCAATCCCCACCCGCGGTGGTCAAAGGTCACGCAACGGTATTCGTGCTGGAATACCGAAACCTGCCGCCACCAGCTGAGATGGCTGCCACCCCGACCGTGGGCAAACACGAGCGCCGGCCCGTCACCGTGGCTCTCGTAGAACATCGTCGTCCCGTTGATATCTGCGTACGGCATGTCGCCTCTCCCTGCATTCCGTAGTCCGGCTCAAGCCCATTCCGCTTGGAGACCCCATCGGCCTACACCGGCCATTCCTCGCGGCGATACGCGGCGTCCCAGAACATGTACTCGTACCGGCTGCTCGCCATGAAAGCATAGCGCATCGCCTCTCTCTCCTGCTCACCGACCCGTTCCGCCATCTCGTCCACGAACCCGGTCCACGCGTCGACGCTCGACTGCAGGAACCCCTCCACGTAGAACCGTGTCCACTGCCCGTACAGCGGATGCTCCGACTGCCCCACTTCGTCTTTCAACAGATGATACGTCCACGGACAGGGCAGCAGCGCAGCCGCCGTCGGACCAAGCCCGTACATCTCCGCCGTCACCAGCATGTGGTTGACATACGCGGTGTTCGTCGGCGATCGGGTGGCCCCTTCCACCTCCGCCATGGTCAGGCCCGCCGCCTCGATCAGCTGGTGGTGCAGCGGACGTTCCACGGGCGTCATCACCCGGTGTGCCAGCTCCTGTAGCAATGCGGCGTCCGGAGCCTTCGCCAGCGTCATCGCAACGGCCCGGCCAAATCCCTCCAGGTAATGGTAGTCCTGCCCCAGGTAGTACTGGAAAGTCTCCAACGGCAGTGTGCCGTCCTTGATTTCCCGAAGAAACGGGTGCCGGAATATGGCCCGCCAAATCGGCTCGGCCTCCGCCCGTAGTTGTTCACTGAATCCCGCCATGTCGGTTCCTCCCTGCTGTGAGAGACGCCTGAATCAAATCACGTCCACCGAGGAATGCGGTTGACCGGCTTACAGAAAAGCCTCGTTGATCAACACCAGCTCTGCGTAGGCGGCGTATTGGCATCCGAAGCCCGCGCCGGCTTCCCGGGCGTGCGCCGTCAGAAACTCGAACGGGCTGTTTCCCACGTCTCCGAGGTTCTCCAGGTAAACCTTGTGTTCGCGCAGCGACGCCAGCCCGGTCTGCCAGTGCTCCGACACGTCCACCGCGTGGGTCGGGACCGTTGCCCCGAAAACCGCGACGAAACGCACCTCGTTCCATGGCTCAAGCCCCTCGTCCAGAAGCTCCGGGAATATCCAGCGGTTGCCCGCATCCCGGGCGGCATCGAACACCGCCAGGCCGACCCAACGATGGTCCGCCATGTTCAGGTGTCCGCTGAAAAACTGCAGGTGATGGTTGATGGTGATCACCACGTCGGGCCGGTGCTTGCGTATCATTCTGCTCATGTCCCGGCGCAGCGGCAAGCCGTACTCAATTACCCCATCGGTGTGGTCCAGGAACTCCACGGTGTCGACCCCGACGACCCGGGCGGCGTTGATCTCTTCCTGCGCCCGCAACGACCCCACTTCCGACGGGTGCATCCCGTCGATCCCCGCCTCGCCGCGGCTCACCATCACGTACGTGATGCGCTTCCCCTGCGCGGTCCACTTGGCGATTGCGGCGGCCCCTCCGTACTCCAGGTCGTCCGGATGGGCCACGATCGCCAGCCCCCGTTGCCAGTTCTCCGGCACGGGCACGTTCGGCGCCTCACGTTGCTGCATAAGTCCTCCGTTTTGATCCGCTCAATGACTGCCGGCCACGTGCGGCCGCCGCACGGCGGAAGGCCGGACGTTGCTCAGTCGGCAACCGCCAAGCCTATCGCAGTCGCGGACTTGGCGACTTTATCACGGCTTCCGCGGTTGTCACCCGATTGCCGGCCGAATCGCTAACCGTAATGACCACTCTTCGCGTCTGCACTCCCGCCGCATCCGTGTCGTGCGCCGTCACCACGCCATCGCAATCCAGCCCGGAGCCTGGCTGTAGTGGCCGGTGGTGGACAATCGATAGCTCGCCGCCCCACCGGAAGTCATCGCCGAAATCGGCGCCCAGGAGGGATTCCAACCACCCCGCCGCGATCGCCGTCAGGCCGTTGCCGTCTTCGCTCATGCCGACCCCGAGCATCACGTTCCCCAACTCGCGATGTCCGTGCAACGCGTCCCGACCCGGCAGGAGCAGGTGCCCCAGGTGCGAGCCGTCGCCCGGACGGCCATCCGCCAGACTCCTCACTGGCGCTTTGGGAACGGACTGCTCCACGACGGTCCTTTCCTCGGACCGCACGCGCTCCACCTCGAATGCGGCTTCAGATCGCAGGATCTCCGTGCCGATGTCGTCCACGGCGAACGCCGCCGCTCGAATCCAGGAACCGGCGCCCTCGTCTCTTACCTCTCTGACCCATCCGCCGACCTGTATGCGCCGGCCCAATATCGGGGGTCGCAGAAATGCAAACCGTTGCCAGACCGTGGTCAGCGACGCCCGGGGGGCGTGTTTTGCCAGCATCGCCCGGCAGTCTTCCGCCAACAGGTTGGGATAGCATCCGTCTCGGCCGACAACCTGGCGGTACTGCTCCAGGACCCGTTCGTCGACCACGTATTCCAGGTTGCCAATCTGATCGCCGGCCCGCAGCCCGTGCCAGGAAGCGGGGGCCATCAGGTAGTCTCGCCCGCCCGTCGCGCGTACTCGAGCAGGTCGGTCGCTGCCGCGGTTTCGTTGCCCAGTGCGCGGTTCGCCAGGGCGCGGCCCCGGTACGCCTCGGCCAGGCTCTCGTTGAGTTCCACTGCCCTGCCGAACGCTGCGACGGCCGCCGTGTAATCCCCGAGCGCCGCCCTGGAGTTGCCCATCGATAACCAGACGCCCGCTAGGTCGGCGTTCTTTTCGATGGCGAGTTCATACTCCCCAATCGCGGCGTCGTGGTTGCCCAGGTCGGCCCGCGCCACGCCCCGATTGTGATGCAGCGTCGCCGTATCCATGCCGCACTGCTGCGCCAGGTCGAAATCGGCAATTGCCTCGGTCGGCTCGCCCCGGTTGCGCTTGGCTATGCCCCGGTTGTACAGCGCGTTGGCAAAGGTCGGCACCAGGGCGATGGCCGCGTCGTAGTCCGCGATCGCGGCGTCGTACTCGCGTCGGTCGCTGTAAAGGTTGCCCCGCGCGTAGCGATAGTCCGGCTCTGCCGGCCGCAGTTCGATGGCCCGGTTGTAGTAGTCCAAAGCCGTGTCGCGGTCGCCGGTGTCCCGGTGCGCTATGCCCAGGTTGTACTGGGCGTTGGCGTGATCCGGATTGATGCGTATGCAGGCCAGGAAATCGCCGATGGCCTCGTCGTACCTGCCCAGCGAAATCCGGGCGACGCCGCGAGCGTAGTAATAATCAGCGTCGTCCGGTTCCAGTTCTATCGCCGAGGTGTAGTCGCTGATCGCGTCCTCGTAGAACCCCAGGTGCCGCCGGACCACGCCCCGTGCGTAGTAGGGCACCGGATATTCGGGGTCGGCGAGAATCGCTCGCGTGTAGTCGGCAATCGCCTGGTTCAGGTCGCCGCCGTTTCGGTATGCCAGCCCCCGGTAGTAATAGGCCGGTGCAAACTCGTCGTTGATCCCCAGCGCGTGGTTGAAATCGTCAATCGCGGCGTGCAGTTGGCCGGCCCTCAGGGCCAGTTGCCCCCGCGCTGTGTAGTGAAATTCCGTCGGTAAGTCGCCGCCCGTGGTCATATCGTCTGCCCGTTCACCGTCTTTGTTTCACCAATTTTATCGATGCCAGCGTTGCAACCGCCGTCGCCACCGACCATTTGGAAGCATGAATGTTCGGAGCCCAGTGCCGATCACGCCAATCACAGCTCGGTTTCATACAGGTCGTAATGAGAGTGGCTCATGCCCAGCGCTTCGTAGGTGCGCTTTGCCGTCCAGTTTTCACGCATCACGTACAACCGCATTCCCCGTATGTCGTCTCGCGCGTTCGCCATTTCCGTCAGCCGTTGGTACATCCGGCTATAGACCCCCTGCCGCCGCGCTTCGGGCTTGACATAAACCGACTGGATCCACCAGATCCACCCGTTGCGCCAGTCGCTCCATTCCGTGGTGACCATGAGTTGACCCACCGGTTCGTCTCCGGCCTCGGCCAGCAGGTAGAAGGCCTTCGCCTCGTCGGTCAGCGCGGCGTCGACGCCGGCCCGCAGCGTCGCCCGGTCCAGGGAAACGCCTTCCGACTCCAACGCCATCGCTGCGTTGAATCTGGTGATTGTCTCCCCGTCTTCAACCGCAGCCTGGCGGATGTTCAACTCTTCTGTCATCGCCTCATAATTCTAGTAACCCACGATATAATAGGCAACCTAACCGCGATGCTCACGCGTGCCCGGTTTCGCCGCCGGGACCGAAGGCGGCGTCCGCGCGAACCGCAATGCCCGACCAGTAGGGGAGCGACCATGCCTAACCAGGAACGATTGATCAACGACTTCTGCGACTTGGTACGTATCGACAGCCCGTCGGGCGAAGAATGGGACGTCGCTCTCCATGTCTCCGACCGCCTGTCCAACCTCGGCTTCCAGGTTGCCCGCGACGAACACGGCAACGTCATTGCTCGCGAGGACGGGGACAGTCCCCTCCTGCTCTCAGCCCACATGGACACCGTCGACCCCGGCCGGAGCATCAAGCCCCAGGTCGTAGGCGACCGTGTTACGTCCGACGGCAGCACGATACTCGGCGGCGATTGCAAGGCCGGCGTCGCGGCGATCCTCGAGGCGCTGCAGGTCGTGCACGAAGAGGGCCGCCCGCGCCGTCCCGTCCAGGTGGTGTTCACCCGCGGCGAGGAAATCGGGCTTGTCGGCGCATCCAACCTCGATTTCTCGATGATCTCCAGCACCGAGGCCGTGGTCTTCGACGGCAACGGGCCGGTGAACACCATCACCGGGGGCAGTCCCACCTACATGGCTTTTGACATCGACATCAAGGGCCGCGGCGCCCACGCCGGCGTCGAACCCGAGAAGGGCCTCTCCGCCATCCGCATCGCCAGCGACATCATCGCCGAGTTGCCTCAGGGACGCATCGACCACGAGACCACCTTTAACGTGGGCACCATCTCCGGGGGCACCGTGCGCAACGCCGTGCCCTCCGAGGCCACCGTGTCGGGCGAGTTCCGAAGCATGAGCATGGAGTCCCTGGAAATCTTGCGCATGCAGCTCGTCGCGGCCGTCGACACCATCCGGGGCCGCTACACCGAGGCCGAGATCAACGAGAATCTGGAAATGATGTTCCAGATGTACCGGCTGGACCCCAATGAAGCCACCGCCCAGCTCGTCACCCGCGTCATGCGTGACATGGGCCTCCAGCCGGACATTCGTCCCTCCGGCGGCGGCACCGACGGCAACGTGTTCCGTCTGCACGGCATCGAGAGCGTCGTCGTCGGAATGTCCACCAATCTCATGCACACCATAGACGAGTACGTCGTCGTCCCCGACCTGGTCAACACCGCCCGCTTCTGCGAGGAGTTGATGACCTTCGGCGCCTGATCTATCTGACGGCAGGATGTGCGAGGGGCGTCCGCAACGGACGCCCCTCGTTGTTTCTACGCCGCACCAACCAGGCGCAACAGCCCCTCCCCGAACTCCTCTCTCTGCCACCGCCTGACCTCGCCATCTCCGCCACCCATCTCGTGCCCGAGGCGCTCCGGCCGAAGCGCGACCCGCTCCAGGCTGGCGGTCGGCCAGATGTGGCTCACCGCCAGGCCCAACTCCACGCTCAATCCCAGTCGCCACTGTTTCAGGGCCTTCAAACGTTCTCGGCTTTCCGGCGTCCACGCGTCGTTGCCCCGGTCCGGCCTCGGCGGTCTGGGCGCCTCGGGACCGGTCATTCCCCGCTCGATGGCCTCCATCAACTCCCCGAAACACCGGGAGGCCAGCATCCCGCCGACTCCACGTGGCGGGTTGCCGCTGCACTGGGCCAGCTCCAGCAGGTCGCCGTTGCTCGCCGCCTGGGTCGGCGGAACGTCCCAGGCGCACGCTTTGCCATCCCGAAACGCGTACAGCTCCTGCAGCACCGCCGCTTCCCTGGGATTGAGGCCCTCCCATCCTTTGACCCGCCGGAACGCCGTTTCCAGCGGCTCCTCCGGCGGATGCCGGAGCGCCTCGATGCGCGCGCACTCCTCGAGCACCCATCGGACGCGGCCCAGTTTTTCCAGCCGGTAGTCCAGCTCATCTGCCAGGGGTAGCAGGTGGTGCACGTCGCTGGCCGCATAATCCAGCGCCGGGCCCGAGAGCGGCCGCAGCCCCCAGTGCGAAACTTGCAGTTTGGGGTCCTTGGCGATCCCCACGCCACAGAACTCCTCAAGCACCGCGCCCAGGTTCGGCCTGGACACGCCCAGGAAACGCGCGGCCAGTCCCGTGTCGAACAGGCTGTTGACCTCAAACCCGAAGTCGCGGTCGAAATAACGCACGTCCTCTTCGCAGCCGTGCATCACGATCGAAACCGACTCGTCCGCCAGCGCCTCACCCAGCGCATCCAGTCCCTTCACCGACAGCGGGTCGAGCAGGTAGGTCCCTCGACCGTCCGAAATCTGTATCAGGCAGATTTGCTCACGATACGCGAACCGCCCATTGCGTTCGGTATCGATCGCCAGGCGCCGCGCCTGACGCAACTCATGCGCGACCGCGTCCCAATCGCTTTGTTCGCCAATATAGCGGTACTGATTCCGCAACAACAACCCCGAATTACGACATCGATCCGTTTTGATACGACACGTCGCCAGTGTAGCACACGGCGCCGGTCGCCGCTCCGCCGGCGCGATCAGGCGCACGTGATCACCGGCCCGTCACCGCCCGACTCGGGCCGAATCCCTGCGTGCTATACTCGCTGCACATCCCACCGCAAGGAGCATTGCACCCCATGAGCGGCGCAGACCTCAAGCAGACCCTCGCGCAGGGCGGCCGTATTTTCGGCACCATGATCAGCATCAACCGCAGCCCCCGCTGGATCCCCATCCTCGACGGTGTCGGTCTCGACTACGTAATCATCGACACCGAGCACAGCCCCCGCAGCCGCGGCGAATTGGGCGACTACCTGACCATGTTCAACACCATCAGCGTAGTTCCCATCGTCCGCATCCCCATTCCCGACTCTCACTATGTCACCATGGCTATTGACGCTGGCGCTCAGGGCATTCTCGCCCCGTATTGCGAAACCGTCGACCAGGTGCGCGAGGTCGTCAAGGCCGCCAAGTTTCGTCCCCTCAAGGGCGCCGCCGCCGAGGATGCCCTGGAATCCGGCAAGTTCCCCAGCGACGCCAGCCAGGAGTACCTCGCGGCCCGCAACCGCGACAACATCTGCATCATCGGCATCGAGAGCCAGGCTGCCGTCGACAACCTGGACGCCATGCTGGCCGTTCCCCACATCGACGCCATCTTCGTCGGCCCCAACGACATGAGCATCTCCCTCGGCGTGCCCGACGATTACGCCCAGGAAGTCTACAAGACCACCGTCAAGGGCATCATCGACAAGTGCGAGGCCAGGGGCCTGCCCACCCTGGTCCATCATCAGACCCCCGAACTGTCCGAGTACTGGATCGAGCAGGGCGCCCGCTTCGTCCTCCACGGCACCGACCGCCGTGCCCTGGCCGAAGGGTTCCGCACCGAGTTCACCCGCCTCCGCGACAAGGCCGCCACTGTGTAAGGGCCTGCCGGTGAGCGGCCAACGCGTAAAATGAAAACGGTAGGGGCGAATGACCATTCGCCCCTATTTTTTATCTGCGCCGCTGCCGAAAATCACCCAGCCTCGCCCCAATCTCTCGAAACCAAATCCTGTCAATCCTGTTCATCGATGTAAACCCTAATTCCGGGAGCTGCCTTCCCAACGCTCGCGCAACGACGCGATGTAGACCTTCTCGTACTCCCCATGGTGCCCGTTCGCCGGATCGTCCGCCAACCGTTCCGCCCACATGTACTCCACATCCCCCCAAACGATGGGAAACTTCGGCTGGTCGAAAAACGCCGCCACCGCGTCGAACGCACTCGCCCCGTCCATGTACCCCAGCATCTGGAAGTTGTCGTACAGGTTCCCCTGTTCCGACATGAACCGCCCCCGCATCGCTGCCATGATCATGAAGTTGGCCATGATCCATCCAACCTGGCGTTTCTAAATTGGGTCAAGCGATGAATCGCTGTCATCCCCGGCGCAGCATGGCGACCTGATACTGGCCGTTACCGTGTCAGGATGTGCACCGTCGTGACGTCGCCGGCGCCGGAGCACTGCGCCACGCCGACCCGCGCGTTCTCCACCTGCCGCGGCCCGGCCTCGCCCCGTAGCTGCGTCACCGTCTCGTGCACCATGCGGATGCCGCTGGCCCCAAAGGGGTGACCCATGGCCAGCAGGCCCCCGTCCGTGTTCACCGGGATGTCACCACCCAGCGCCGTGCGTCCTTCTTCCGTAGCCCGCCAGGCCTCCCCGAAGGGCGTCAGATGCAGCGCTTCGATCTGCTGCAACTCGCCGATGGTCGCCGCGTCGTGGACCTGCGCAATGTCCACGTCCTCCGGCCCGATGCCCGCCATCTCGTAGGCCTGCAGCGCGGCCGGCTCGGTCCGGTACGGGCTGAACGCCGAGTGGTCGCTGCCCCGCCCGTTGTAGTTGCCCGAGGTCAATGCCGCAGCGGCAACTCTAATCGCTCGGCTTCGGTCAATGCCATAATTGTCCAGGACATCCGCGGCGCACAGCACCGCCGCCGCGCCGCCCTCGCTGGTGGGGCAGCACTGGTACAGGGTCAGCGGGTCGGCGATCAGCCGCGAGTTCAGCACGTCCTCCACCGAGTACGTTTCCTTTCTGTGGGCGTAGGGGTTCATCGATGCCGCCTGGCGCGCCTTCACCGATACCTGCGCCAGGGCCGATGCCGGCGCCCCCGTTTCCTCCATGTACCTTTTCATCCGCAGCGCGTATCCCGCCATCATGTGGTCGCCGCCGATGTAGCGCGCCGGGCTGTTCTCCGCCGTCACCGTCACCGGGCCGCTGGGCACCTTTTCCGCGCCGAACGCCAGCGCCATGTCGAACACGCCCGAAGTGATCCCCCAGTACGCCTGCCAGAAAGCCGTCGACCCGCTGGAGCACGCATTTTCCACGTTGATGATCGGCACTCCCGTCAACCCCAGCTGCGCCAGCGTGGTCTCGCCGATGGACATCCCGTGGTAGTAGACGTGCCCGAAGTATGCCACCGGTATCGCCGACCACGGCACGCCCGAATCCTGCAGCGCGTCCACCACGGCGTCCCGCGCCAGGTCCGACAGGTTCTTTTCGGGAAAGCGTCCGAAGGCGTGCAAACCGACGCCGACGACCATTACCTCGCGGCCGGGACGAAACTGTGTCATCTTGCTACCACCTGATTGCTATGTGGATGCGACGGCCGCCGACCCGGTTCCGACCGCGCGAAGTTGCGATTGTGCATGAAATGGAGCGACCGGTTCGGGTTCTACGCCGGCCGCCACTTGTACACCGCCCGCTCAGAACCTTCGATGCCGTCCATTCCCACGGTCTCAAGGGCCAAAGTAACTGCCATTCCCACCCGCAGGTCGTCATGGGCACAATCGATCACCTCGGCCAGCACGTGAGGACCCTCCGGCAGTTCCGTCTCGCCGAGCACGTAGGGCACGGGGCCCGGCCATCCCGACGGCGGCACGCGCACGATGGTGAAGCTGTACAGCGTTCCCTCGGCGGACAGTTCCACCTCTTCCAGGTCGGGTGAGGTGCACGATTGGCAGAACGTCGCCGGTCCGAACACGCACACGCCGCAATTCCGGCACCGCATTCCCAGCAGCACTCCGTTCTCCCCGCTCTCGTCAGTGAGCCGCAGGCACTTTTCGTCGACGGAAACTACCATATCCAATAATCGCTGTTCGAGGCGTCCGCCGCATCGACGACGCCCACGCCGTTCGGGTGCAAGGCAGTCTAAATCCGCCCCATACCAGTGTCAATTGAAATGGATCGCCGGGTATCATTTGGCTTCCGGGATAGCCGGCGACACACCGGTAACATCCCCTGGCCTCGAACATCGATCGCGGTCCGACTGATTGCATCGCAACATCCCGTGTTCGTATACCGCCAACATATCGACGTTCGATTACGAAATGCCTAATCCTTGCCACCATGCCACAGGCATAACGTTGACCGGGAGTGTTTGCGGGTGTATCGTGCGTCGGTATCACATCCGCAGAAACTCGTTTACTGTTGGCTTCGGAGGCGTCGAATGTCGTTGAAAGCTGTTTGGCTCATGGCCTTGATTTCTTCTTTGGCACTCGTCCTGGCCTGCGGAGGAGCCGCGACTCCAGCGGAACCCCAGGTCATTGAACGGGAAGTCGTCAAAGAGGTGGAAGTCACCAGGGAGGTTGAAAGGCAGGTCGAGGTTGAGAAGCAGGTGGAGGTCGAAAGGCAGGTGGAGGTCACCAGGGAAGTCCTGGTGGTAGCCACGCCCGTGCCGCCGGTTCAAGGCGTGGTCCGCCAGCAGGACGACCCGGCCGGCACGTTGACCGTGAGCCTGCAAAACCTCGGCTCCCAGGTCACCGACCCCATCCTGCAGGGCCGTGCTGGGCACGCTCAGTACCAGGCGCCTATCTATGACGCCCTCCTCGGGTTCAACTACGAGTCGCAATACGGCGGCGTCGGGCCCGGCGTGGCAGAGGAATGGGGCATCGACCCGGACGGAACCAGCTGGACTTTCAACATCGCGCCGGGCTTGGTTTTCCACAATGGCGAAGTCCTGGATGCGCATGACGTGAAGTTCAGCCTCGAGCGCACCATGTACCACGACGAAAGCGTCGTGGGCGACGGTAACCGTCTCAACCGGCAACTGCGCCAGCCGTCGGAGGGAGCCATCGAGATTATCGATGATCACACCCTGCGGATGCACACCGACGGATCAAAGCCTCACTTCTGGAGCTTGCTGACCCGGGCCGTGTTCCAGGGCGGCCAGATCATGCCCAAGGACTACATCGAGACCGTGGGCGACGAAGGTTTCCGCGCCGAGCCCATAGGCAGCGGTCCTTGGATGTACGCCGAGCACTCCGTGGGCGATTACTTCCGCTATGAGGCTTTCGACAAGTCCCACCGCGGTGTCCCCCACTTCGCCAACATGAGCCTGCTGCTGGTCCCCGAAGAGAGCACCAAGCTGGCCATGGTTCGTACCGGCCAGGCCGACCTCATTGACTTGGTGCCGGAATCGGCCCCTGAGGTCGAAGCCTCCGGCGCACAGCTCACGGTCATCGAAGGCGTGGGCATGTTCATCTACCAGTTCTGGGGTCTCTACTACGACGAGGCCCAGGCGCTGCCCGTCGGCGATATTCGCGTCCGGCAGGCCATGTCGCTGGCCATCAACCGCCAGGACATCATCGACTTCACCTTGAACGGCTTTGGGCGCCCCTCCATGCCCTTCGCCACCTTCCCCACCAGCGTTGACGTCGACGTTCCCCGGTGGCAGAAATGGAGCGAAGAGCAGTTGGTCTACGATCCGGATCGCGCCCGAGCCTTGCTGGCCGAGGCCGGATACCCGGACGGATTCGAGGTTACCTTCTGGAGCACCAACTTCTCGGGCACTCCTTACATGAACGACCTCAGCCAGGCCGTCACCGGTTTCTGGGAAGAGATCGGTATCAAGTCCGACCTGAAGATCATAGAAATCGGCGTGTTCAGCCCCATGACGCGGCGGCCCGGACACGACGAATGGGGTGAAGGCTTCAACGGAGCGGTCAGCATCTATCGCAACGCGGGCCGTCCCCTGCCGGTGCCCCGGTATCAGTCCACTTTCCACCCTGACAGCAACCACGTGGCATTCGGCGATCGCGACAGTCTGACGCCGGTGGGAGAGGAATACCTGAGGCTCCACGAGATCGCCATCTCCGAGCGTGACGACGCCAAGCGGGCCGAGGCTACCAATGACATCCTCCAGCTGGTGGCAGATCAGTGGATCGGCGTCCCGATTGTCCAGGGCGTCAGCCTTTACGCATCAAATCCGGAAACCGTGGGCCGCTGGCAGGGCATCTACGGCCGCGGTGAACTGGGCGATGTGTTCCATCGTATCCCGCATGCCGAGGGCAACCCCTGGCAGTGATTGCCTCGGGGCCTGGTATACAGAGGGTATAACGATATGGCGCATCGCGGCGGCCAAACATCGACGCAACGCTTGACGTAGCACCCTTGTCGCGCCGGGAACTGTTCAAACAGCCCGGCGCGAATCATCCCATGAGGTCGGGGATTTGCAGAAATACATCCTAAATCGGCTGCTGCAGGGCATCGTCCTGCTCTTCATCGTCGCGCTGATTGTGTTCGCCCTCGCCCGGGCGACCGGGAATCCGGCCGATCTCATGGTGCCCGAAGATGCCACCGAGGAAGAGCGCCAGTTCATCGAGCGGAACCTCGGCCTGGACCGCCCATACCATATCCAGCTCTTCGTGTTCCTTACCGGCATTGTGCGTGGGGATTTCGGGGACTCCCTGGTGTATAAGAAGCCGGCGGCGGAGCTCTTCTTCGAGCGTCTTCCGAATACGCTGAAGCTGCTGCCGCTCTCGATGATTATCGCGGTCGGGGTGGCCATTCCATTGGGGGTTATCGCGGCCGTCAAACGCGGCACCTGGATCGACCAGGTGGCCGGCGCCATAGCAGTGTTCGGTGTGGCCACGCCAAATTTCTGGATCGCCATCGTCTGCATTTATATATTCAGCGTATGGCTGGACATTCTCCCACCCGGGAGAATGGGCGGACCCTCCCACTACATCTTGCCCGCGTTCACCTTGGGCACTTTCTCAATCGCCGGGATCATGAGGCTGATCCGGTCCAGCATGCTCGAAGTGCTGGATACCGAGTACGTTAAGCTTGCCCGAATCAAAGGGTTGCAGGAGTGGAAGGTCTTCTGGAAACATTGCCTTCGCAACGCTTTGATTCCGGTGCTGACGCTCTTCGGCGTCTTTGTCGGCGGGTTCGTCACCGGAGCTATCGTTACTGAGACCGTGTTTGCCTGGCCGGGCATCGGGCGCCTTACTATCGACGCCGTGGCGCAACGCGACTTCCCTCTGTTACAGGCAGTTATCCTGCTGGACGCAGTAATAATCCTCGGCGTCAATCTGATCGTCGATA
>JAJEIA010000028.1 GCA_022823505.1 Dehalococcoidia bacterium | reverse complement strand
GGCCGCGAGCTGCTGGAACTGTTCTCCATGGGCGTCGGTATGGACGGTGAGTTCAACTACACCGAGGACGACGTCAAGGAATGCGCCCGCGCCTTCACCGGCTGGACCATTGCGAACAACATTCCGGGCCAGCCCTACGGGCGCTACGCCGCCAAATTCGTCTACAATCCCGACGACCACGACGAAGGCAACAAGACCTTCCTCGGTGAGACCGGCAACTTCAACGGCGAGGATGTCATCGACATCATCTGCAAGCAGCCCGCAACGGCCCGCTTCATTTCCCGCCACCTGTACAGCTACTTCGTCGCCGACGAGGCGCAGGTTCCGGCGTGGATGGACACTCCCCCGCGCGACATCGACACCGTCAAGATGCTGGAGGACGAGTATTTCCGCTCCGGCTATGACATTCGTTCCATGCTGCGGGTTTTGTTCCACTCCGACGCTTTCAAGAACGCTCAGTTCCAGCGGGTGAAGAGCCCCATCGAGACCGTCATCGGTACCCTGCGGCTGGTGGGCGACTGGACGGAGCCCAAGCCCGGCTTCGAGTTCATCTTCGACGAGATGAAGCACATGGGCCAGGAGATCTTCAACCCGCCGTCCGTCGAAGGCTGGCATACCGGCCGCGAATGGATCGATGGCGGCACGCTGGTCCATCGCATCAACTTCACCGCCGATTTCGTGGGCGACACGAAGCAGCCGGGTGTGAAGGAAATCATCGAAAGGCTGGCCGACCAGGGTCCGGTGATCTCGCCTGAGGCGATGGTGGACACTACTTGTATGCTGATGGGCCATTACGAGCTCGCGGACGAAACCCGCGAAATGTTGGCCAACAGCGTCCGCAGGGGCGGAACGATCAACACCGACACGGCGGAGTTCGCCGGTCGCGTCAGCGAGTTGCTCCAGATGATCGTCG
The DNA here is from genome assembly GCA_022823505.1 of Dehalococcoidia bacterium. Lineage (GTDB taxonomy): Bacteria > Chloroflexota > Dehalococcoidia > Lucifugimonadales > UBA3495 > Bin87. Next base: position 14,953 of record JAJEIA010000028.1, on the reverse strand, counting down.
CCACCAAGGAATATATCTACGCCTAGCCTGACAGTCACTGGCTGGCCCGAACTCGGAAATAAAACGCACAACCCATCCCACGGGAGGAGAAATCGTGACCGCTACGAAGAAAGATCCGGTCCTGGTAGTTCTGCAGATGTCGGGCGCCTTTGACGCTCTGAATACCATCATTCCCTACAACGACCCGTTGTACAAAGACTACCGCCCCCACCTGAAGGTGGAGGTCGAGGAAGTCCTGGCCATCGACGACAAGGTTGGCTTCCACCCGGCCATGGCCCCCATCAAGGACATGTACGACGACGGAAAGGTCGCGGTCATCCAGGGCATTGGCTATCCGAACCCGATCCGTTCCCACTTCCGCTCCATGGACATCTGGCACACGGCCGAGCCGGCCAAGATGTCCACCGAGGGCTGGCTGGGCCGCGCCATCCAGGACCTTGACCCCAACAAGGAAAACGTGCTGACGGCCGTCAACTTCGGCCGTGGCCTCCCTCGCGCGCTGGCCGCGCCGGGCGTGTCCGTTGCCTCTGTCGGCAACCTCGAGACCTACGGCGTGCTCACCGGCATCGACGGCGAGGAACAGCGCTCCGAGGCTCTGGACATCTTCTCCCGCATGTATTCGCCCATGGTCGGCAACGGCCCGATCAACGAGTACCTGTCGCAGACCGGCCTGGACGCCCTCAAGGGTGCCGACATCCTGCGCACCGCTCCGGAGATCTATTCCTCCAGCGTGGAGTACGGCGGCGACATGTTCTCCCAGTGGGTCAAGAACGTCGCCCAGGTGCACACCGCCGGGTTTGGCACCCGCGTCCTGTACACCGGGTTGAACCCCGGCGCGTTCGACACCCATGCCAACCAGCCGACCTCCTTCGCCAAGCTGTGGGGCGAGGTGTCGCGTGCGGTCAACGACCTCTACTCTGACCTGAAGGAGCACAACGCCAATGAAGAGGTCGTCATGCTCCTCTTCACCGAGTTCGGCCGCCGCGTGCAGGAAAACGGTTCCGGCACCGACCACGGTTCCGGCAGCGTGGCCTTTGTGATCGGCGACGGCGTCAAGGGCGGCCTGTACGGCGAGTACCCGTCCCTCGAGCCCGACAAGCTGGACGAGGGCGACCTGAAGTGGAACAACGACTTCCGGAGCACCTACGCCACCATCCTGGACAAGTGGCTTGACCTTGATGACCAGGCGATCCTGAAGGGCTCCTACGAGCAGTTCGACTTCATCAAGTAGCCAACTGCAACCCCCTGTCCGTTGTACCGGCAGGAACGGACGCGAAGTAGGGGCAGGTTACCGACCTGCCCCTACGCTACGATTGCCGGACGGTCGGAATTCCACGGCGTGAAATTTGGAAGGTGAAATATGGTTACTGCGACTGAGATCGCGCCGGTAACGTTTCAATACAGCCACACCATTGGTCGGCAGGAAGTGCGCAGCGGCAATGGGTTCTTCAACCCGGTTGCCATCACTCGCGACGAAAACGGCATGCTTTACGTGCTTAGCCGAGGCACCGAGACCCCGGCATTCTTCCCCTGCAAGCGCGTTACCGTTTTCCACCCCGACGAGGAGGAAGTGGTCGCCGAGTTCGGGCAAAAGATCCCGCCCGAAGACGCGGACGAGTCCACTCCCAACGGTTCGTTCATGTGGCCGACCTCGGTGGCGCTGGACAGCAAAGGCTATGCCTACGTTTCCGACGAATGGCTGAACCGCATCTCCATCTACGACCAGGAGCGCGGCAACTGGATCGGCATGTGGGGTATCCCAGGGTCCGCCGAGGGCGAAATCGACCGGCCGGCCGGGCTGGCTTTCGACAAGGACGATAACCTGTACGTTGTGGAGAGCCGCAACCACCGGGTTTCCGTGTTCACCAAGGAAGGCCAGTTCAAGTTCAGTTGGGGCCGTAAGGGCACCGGCGACGGCGAGTTCGACCACCCCTGGGGCATCGAGATTGACCAGGATGGCGACGTCTACGTGGCCGACTGGCGCAATGACCGCGTCCAGAAGTTCGCCCCCGACGGCACCTTCCTGATGAAGTTCGGAAAGTCCGGCGACGGTGAAGGCGAATTCAGCCGGCCCACGGGCGTGGCGGTCGACAAGGACGGGCACATCTTTGTCACCGATTACCGGAACGACCGGGTCCAGGTGTTCCTCGCCAACGGCAGCTACGTCACCACCATGCAGGGCCAGGCCAGCCTCTCCAAGTGGGGCGCCGAGCGTGTGTACCTGGACCCGACCATCGTCCGGGCTCGCGAGCGCGCCCTGGGCCTGACGGAAAGGGAAGGCGCATTCCAGGGTCCGATAGCAGTCGAGGTCAGCGACGACGGTCGTGTGTTCGTGCTCGAGGCTCCCCGTCATCGGGTGCAGGTCTTCAGCAAGCAGACCGCGATGTTCGCCGGCGAGCTCTGATCGAACCAACGTCAGCAGAGTATCAATGAGGCCACGGCGCCGCCGCCGTGGCCTTTTGCTTGGGCACAATGGTGGCGCGAAACGCCCGATGTGTCGTCGCTATGCGCTCCCCAGGAACACCTGCGTGAGTATGTCGGTCTCCCGGATGGACTCCGGAGTACCGTTGTGGACCACCTCGCCCTTGTCCAGCACGTAGGCCCGGTCCACGATGTCGAGCACGCCCTTGATGTTGTGCTCCACGACCATGATGGTGGTGTCGAGACGCTCGCTGATTTCCGCGACCTTCTCGAATACCTCCCTGACGATGATCGGGGCCAGGCCCAAGGTCGGTTCGTCCAGCAGCAACAGTTCCGGTGACGCCATCAGCCCGCGACCGAGAGCCAGCATCTGCTGCTGTCCACCGGACATGGCGCTGGCCAGATCGCGCCTTTTCTCGTGCAGCACCGGGAACAGCTCCATCACCGAATCCAGGCGCCGCGCTTTCTCAGCCCGGTCTCCGAGATAGATGCACCCCATCTCGAGGTTCTCGGTGATGGTCAGGTGGGTGAATACCCGGCGGCCCTGAGGCACGAAGGCGATCCCCTCCTTGACGATCTCATGAGTGGCCGCGGCCAGGAGCTGCTGGCGCCAGTAAACGTGGCCGGAAACCACCGGTGCCAGGCCCATCACGGCCTTGAGCACGGTGGACTTGCCGGCACCGTTGGGACCCATCACGGCGACCACTTCGCCCTTTTGGACGGCCATGGATATGTCGTGCAACGCCCGAACCGCGCCGTACTCCACCGATATGCCCACAAGCTCAAGCAATGGGGCGTCGCCGGATCCGCCAGTCTGATCCATAGCTTGCAGCGAAGCCGAGGTCATCATGCCCCCAGGTATGCTTCGATCACCTCGGGGCTGCCCAGGACCGGTTCCACGTCGCCGGCGGCCAGCAGTGTCCCGCTGTCCAGCACGATGATCCGGTCCGACAGTTCCCGTACGATGTCCATGTTGTGAGACACAAAGACGATCGTGTACCCGTCGGCGCGCATCTGCTTCATGATGTCCTTGACCCGCTCCAGCATCTGCGGGAAGAGACCCGCGAAGGGCTCATCAAAGAGGTACGTCTGGACGTCCATCGCCATGGCCCGCCCGATTTCCAGCAACTTGCGCTGCCCGTAGGACAGTTCCATGGCCAGCGAGTCGCGCTTTTCCCACATGCCGACCGATTCCAGTATTGCCTGGGCTTTCCGGCGGTTCGCCGGGCGCACGCGCTCGAACAACGACGGGAACAGCTTCCGTTCGGTCAGCACCACCATGATGTTGTCCCAGACGGTGATCTGGTCGAATAGCCGTACTTCCTGGAAGGTGCGCGTCAGCCCGTGGTCCGGCGTCTCGTAGGCGTGCACGACCCGCAGGCCCACGCCGTCTATGATCACTATTCCACCGTCCAGGGGCAGCACGCCGCTCAGCAGGTTGACCAGCGTCGATTTGCCGGAACCGTTGGGCCCAACGATGCTGGTGGTGCCCCGGCGCGGAATGGACAAGCTGAGTTCGTCCACCGCGCGCACCGCGCCGAAGTGCTTGGATATGCCCTCGGTTTGCAGAGCCAGAGCTTCGCCATTCTCGATCATAGTCGGTACCTACCCACCAGTCCCTGCGGCCGGAAAAGCATCAGCAGCACCAGCAGGATGCCCAGGACCACCTGCCGCGCCTGCCCGATGTACTCGGTGGGCAGGTACGGAATGAACCGCATCCCTTCTTCCAACAGGACGAATGCCATCGCGCCCAGCAGGGAGCCCCAGATGGTGGCCAGCCCCCCCAGGATCACTATGGACACCAGCAGCACCGACTCCAGCAGGATGAACGAGTTGGGATCGATGAACGTGGTCCAGCTGGCGAACAGCCCACCGGCAAGCCCCGTCATCATCGCCGAGATGACCCAGACAGCAAGCTTGAAATGAGTCGCCCGGTAGCCGAATACCTCGATGGCCTGCTCGTCCTCCCGGATGGCCGTGAGCACCCTGCCGAACGAAGATGTGGTGATGAACCATGACACCAGCATCACCAATCCGAGGAAAAACAGCGCCAGGAGCAGGAACTCGACCTCGCCGTCGAACACCCAGTTGCCGATCTGTGGTCGGGCGATCTCGTGGATTCCGAAGGCCCCTCTGGTGACGCTCCGCAGGTTGAGAAACACGTTGAAGGCGATGATGGCGAACCCGAAGGAGACCAGGACGAAAATGTCGTCCCGGAACCGGTTGAATACCACGCCAACCAGCAGCGCGGCCAGGCCCGCCAACCCGATGCATACCGGCAGCGCCGCGAAGAACGTCCACCCAAAGGTGGGGATCGCCTCCGTTCGCAGCTGCTCGTAAGCTGGGTCCGAGGTCAGGATCGCCATTGTGTAAGCGCCCAGCCCGAAGAAGCCGATGTGTCCCACCGAGAGGAGGCCGGTGAAACCGACGACCAGGTTCAGGCTCACGGCCAGGATTGCCCAGATGGCGAAGACCGTCAGCACGATCACAGCGAACCCGGCTCCCTGCCATAGCATGAAGACCACCGCCCACCCGATGATAAACAGGTTCGCCCACAGCTCGATGTTGCCCCGGGCGTGACGGACCAGCTCCTGCGGGTTTTGGGCGAGCCGGGCGAACCGGGAGATGCCTTCCAAATTTACCGGCACGGCATCACCTTCTCGGCAAAAGTCCCTGGGGCCAGAATGACAGGAACAGGATCAGCAAAACGAACGAGATGGCATCCTTCCACTCGCCCGCCAGGTCCCAGATTCCAAATTGCTCCACCAGCCCCAGCACGAACCCGCCCACGATGGCCCCGTACAGGTTCCCGATGCCGCCCACCACCGACGCGATCCAGCCCTTCAGCAGGAGCAACAGTCCCATGCGGGGCTGCACGGCTGTATCGTGTCCCGTCAGAATGCCGGCCATGGCGGCGTACATCGCGCCGATGAAAAACACCACGGCAATGATCACGGTGGTGTTGATCCCGACCACCTTGGATACCTCTTCGTCGTCCCCGATGGCACGCACGGCGCGTCCGAAGGAAGTCAGTTTCAGCAGGTACCACATGCCGGCAAAACCCGCGATAGCCACCCCGATGGCGAATACGTTGAAACCCTTGATGCGTGCTCCGGCTATATTCCATGGCGTGCTGCCGAAGGCGTCGGGCAGTGGCCGGGGCGCGCTCTGGAAAACGATGACTATGAGCGCGGCAATGGCCAGCAGTATGCCCAGCGACGCGACCAGCATGATCAACGGACTTCGCGCCCGTTCCCGCATGTACACGTATAGCCCGCGATACAGGGCCAAGCCGACGCAGCCGGCCAGCAGGCATGACACTCCCCAGCTGAGGTAGAGGCCGGCGCCGGGCGCCCCGGTCAGCAGGTATCCACACCATGCGCCCAACAACGCCGCGGGCACAGCGGCGCCGAGCGCGATCAGCTTTGCGCTGACAGTCGGCGCCACCGCGTGGGTGACTCGCTGGGCGACCACAACGATGGCGCCCGCGGTTGCCAACCCCACGGCTGGGCTTAGCGTCAGGTGGATGTGCTCCGGCAGCGCCAATACGATGCCGGTGTAAGCCCCAGCGACGACTGCGAGAAGTACAACGCCGGCACGAAGAACCGCAGGACTCGCCCGGCCACGCAAGCGCGGCTCCAACACGGTGTGCAGCGTCCACGCCGTCACCCCGGCAACCACCGCCGCAAAGAACGCATTCACTGGTAGGCTGTTGATGTCCAGGCGACTGCCCAGGGACGGGTCAGTGCGCAGGTAGAAAACCCCGTATGCCCCCAACGCGGCGGCTGCGCCGTAGTACAGGTCGAAAAACCAGACGGTGCTGTACACCAACGTGAAGCCCAGCGCCAACAGAGCGTACACGGCGCCCACTGCCAATCCGTTGAACGCGAATTGCAACGCCTGCGGTGGCGATTGCCCGATCTTCCAGGCGATGTAACCCAGGGCAGCAGCGGTCAGAAGAGCGGCGATCATCCGCGTGCCCGGTACGTCTATCAAACGGGTCAGCCCACGGGCGCTTTCACGATTACTAGCCAACGAAATCCTCGCTAGTCTGAATCAAGATCAAAAGTAGTTATGGCGGCGCAATCATAGCACAAATGGGGCCGACCGCAGTTGTGCAGCCGGCCCCACCTTTGGGCACGCGCTTCAGCGGGAGATTACGGCGTGGGAGCCGGACCGAGGATACGGTGTCCCTGATTGTCGTCGTTCCGCTCGCTCGCGGGCAGAATCTCGATGACCACGTTGGAGAGACCGGCAACATCTCCGTTGCTGTCGAACGTGTAGCCGTCGCCGATGGCACCGCTCCAGCTCAGACCGTAGAGGCAGTCGCGTATGCCGGCCGAGTCCTGATCGTCTCCGACCCGACCGAGGCATTCCGCGATGATGTACACGTCGTCATAGGCCGATCCCTGGAACCAGGGCAGCGATGGAACGGTTCCGAACCGCGCTTCGTAGTTGGTGAGGAAGTCCTGTCCAATCTGGGTTTGCAGGTCCGGGTTCGGCACGATGGCCTTCAATCCGGTGGCCGCGTCGCCGGCGATTCCCAGCGCCTCGGGCTGCGTGGGAACCACTTCAGAGTAAATCGGTCCCTCGTAGCCGAGATCGCGCAGTTGCTTGACTATGGTCCCGCCCGAGAATTCCCCCTGGGCTGCGAGGAAAATGCCATCGGGATTGGCGTTGATCAGCTTCGTCAACTGTGACCTGAAATCGGTCACCTCGGAGGCGTAACTCTCCGCAGCGACGACGTGGCCGCCCAGTTCCTCCAACCTTGCCACGGTGGTGCGCCTCGCGCCCTCCGCGTAGTCGGTGGCTTCGGTAATCGTGGCGAGGTGATGGATGCCGTCGGCGTACAGGGTGTTGCCGGTGTCCACACCCAGTTGCAGGTCATTGATCGCCGTGCGGAAAATATAGTCACCGGCGCCGGCAATGTCGGGACTGGTGGCGGAGGCGGATAGCATGATCACGCCCTCCCTTTCCGCCAGCGGAGCCGCGCCGAGCATCGCACCGGAGCAGGTGGTGCCCAGGATGATCTTGACGCCGTCCACGTCGGTCAGCTTGTTGTACGCTGTGATGGCGTCCTGCGCTGCACACTTGGAGTCTTCGGGAATGATCTCCAGCATTTGACCGTTGATGCCGCCCGCCGCGTTGATTTCTTCCACAGCCAGGAGCTTGGCGTTCAGGATTGGGTTACCGTAGGACTCGCCCACCCCGGTCAGGGCATCCATCGCGCCGATGCGGAACGGTTCCTGCGCCATGACGGGGGCAGCAGCAGCGGTATCCGCCCCGGGCGCGGAGCCAAGGATCCGGTAGCCGTTGTTGTCGGCAGTGCGTTCCGATTCCGGCAGCACCTCCACCACCGCGTTGGCCAGGCCCACCACCTCACCGTTGGAGTCGAAACTGTAGTTTTCGCCGATAGCGCCGCTCCACGTGATGCCATACAGACAGTCGCGGAACCCGTCGGCGTCCTGGTCATCGCCCGTCATTTTCAGACACTCGGCGGTGATGTAAACATCGTCGTAGCCGGAAGCCAGGTACCAGGGCAATGTGACGTAGTCGTACCGCGCCCGGAAGTTGTTGAGAACCTCCTGGCTCTTGGCGTTGGCCGGGTCCAGTTCAGCAATGACGGCCTTCAACCCGGTCGCCGATTCGCCGGCAACTTCAAGGGCGGTTGCGCCCACCGGTACGATTTCCGAGTACAGGGGGCCCTCGTAGCCGAGCTCACGGATCTGCTTGACCACCGTGCCACCGGAAAATTCCGATTGGGCGGCGATGTGCACCGCGTCGGGATTGGCGTTCAGGATCTTGGTCAGCTGGCTGCGGAAATCGGTCACATCAGAAGCGTACCGCTCCTCGGCGACGATTTCGCCGCCCAACGACACGAACTGCTCCGCGGTGGTGCGCCGCACGCCCTCGGCGTAATCGGTCGTTTCGGTGATGGTCGCCAGGCGCTGTGCGCCGTCGGCTCGAATCACGTTTCCGGTGTCGATGCCCAGCTGCAGGTCGTTCATCGACGTGCGGAAGATGTAGTCGCCGGCGTGGGCAATGTCCGGATTGGTTGCCAATCCGGAGAACAGGATCACGCCGTCCGCTTCGGCGAGCGGCGCCGCGCCAAGCATTGCGCCGCTGCATGACGTGCCGAGGATGATCTTCACACCGTCCACGTCGGTCAGCTTGTTGTACGCGGTGATGGCGTCCTGGGCAGAGCACTTCGAGTCCTCGACGATGAGCTCCAGCATCCGGCCGTTGATGCCCCCGGCGGCGTTGATCTCGTCGACGGCCATCTGCTTGGCCTGGACGGACACGGTGCCGTAGGTTTCGCCCGGGCCCGTGAGCGATTCCATGACACCCACGCGGTAGGGTTCGTCGGACATGGCGGGCGCCTGGGTGGGCTGCTCGGCGGCAGGGCTGGCCGGCTGTTGTGCCGCGGCCGTGGGTTGTTCCGGCGCGGTTGGCGCCACCGGGGCTGCGCCGTTGCCTCCACCGCACGCCGCAACCATTGTGAACAGTGTCGCGATTGCGACCATCACAGCACATTTCTTGATTATGGTGTGCATACATCCCCTCCAAATCTTGGGATCGTCACGTACTTCTGAATGTTACATTTATCGGGGCATCCCAGCAACAGACAAAAAGCCGGAACGCCTGTGTACGGTTCCACTGCTGCCGCTTTTCACCATGCCGGCAGCACTGACCGTAGACAAGAAATGGCTCCCCCGGCAGGATTCGAACCTGCGACCTAGCGGTTAACAGCCGCCCGCTCTACCGCTGAGCTACAGGGGAGCAAAGCGCTGGGGCAAGTCCACCAGCGTGGGGTAATTTTAGCATCGGTCATCGGATGCGGCAAGGCAGGACGGCGCTCACGCGTTCCCGGTTTGTCATCGCGAGGAGCCTGGCGACGTGGCGATCCCGTTCCCGTGGCGGCGTTCGTTGCCCTGACGAGAGTGCCGCGCTGCGTTCGCGATGACAGTTCGCGTGAAACCGGGTACTCGTGAGGGACGGCCGTCCGTTGCTGCCAAACACGCGCCGTCGTTCAGATAGCCTCGCCGCAGCGCTCCCCCTTTCTTTCAGAGTGGTCCGTTGTTATCATGATTTAACTGGCGCAGAATCCGTCGAGTATTAAGGAGGACATTATGGGTTACACGCCGAGAAATCTGGGGCACGTCAACATTTTCGTACGGAATGCGGCAAAAGCGCGGGACTGGTATGAGGACCTGCTGGGCCTCCACACCTACGGCTTCACCCCGGGTCGGGCTGCGTTCATGTCCGCCGACCTGGGGAACTCTCACGAGATCGCGCTGACCGAGGTGGGCGAGAACGCCATGGGTCCGCAGGGCGGGCAGGTGGGCCTCAACCACATGGCCTGGTACATGGAGAGCCTGGAAGACCTCGAGGAGCTCTACCACCGGGTCAAGGAAAAGAATATTCCCATCGAGCGGGTGTCGGACCACGGCCACGCCATTGGCATCTACATCCGCGACCCTGACGGGAACGGCATCGAGCCGTCCTACGAGATGCCTCGCGAACAGTGGGGCCACGACGAGAGTGGCTACATGATTGGCGGCACCGAGAAAGGCCGGATGCCGGGCCCGTGGGATGAGGAACTCGCCGCCCAGGCAGCCTTGGCGGGGGCCGCTCACTAGAGGGTGCTGCGCGCGGGCGCATTGCGCCTTTGGTCTTGCCCAAGGACGAAAGTAGGGGCGAATTCACATTCGCCCCTGCACTGCTTAACTGCTCCGAGTTCAGCCTCTATTTGAAGTGGGGCATAACCTCCTCGCTGATCAGCTTCAGCGAGTTCTTCACCCGGTCATAGGGAATCCTTCCCCCGTAATTGACCTCCATCACCACGCCGGTCGCTCCGAAGTCCTCCTGGAATCCCTGGAAGCGTTCCACGATCTCGGCCGGCGTGCCGAAGACCACCCGTTGCCGCAATACGTCCGCGTAGGGGGTGTTGGCAGTCTGCCGGATGCGTTCGGCGGTTTCCGCGCTGGCCGCGGTTTTCACCAACTCGCTGGCCGCGTACTGGATGGCGGACATCGCGCTGGCTTCCGGTTCCGAGTGCGCTCGCTCGGTTGTATCAGCGGCATATACGGGGATACGCACCGCGATATCGGCCGGCCCGGTGTGGCCCGCCGTCGCCCGTGCTTCCTCGTACGAGGCGATCCTCTCCTTCAATTGATCTCGGCCGGCGTTGGCGCTGACGAATATCGAGTGGCCCAGCTTACCGATTAGCGGGAACGTATCCGCGCCGGCCACGGCCACCCGTACCGGCGGGTAGGGTTGCTGGTACGGCTTCGGCACCACGGCCACGTCCTGGTAGGAGTGGAACTGCCCCTCGTAGGAGAATTCGTCGCTGTTCCATGCCCGCATGATGATGTCCAGGGCTTCCAGGAAGCGCGGGCGGCTCTCCGAATACGGGATGTTGTAGCCCTGGTAGTACTTGGTGAGCCCGCTCCGCCCGATTCCGAACTCAAACCTGCCCTTGCTGATGTGGTCGACGGTGGCGGCTTCTTCGGCCACGCGCAGGGGGTTGGTCAGCGGCAGCACCTGCACCGCCAACCCGGTGCGGATCCGCTCGGTGCGCGCCGCGATGGCGCTGGCGATGACCATGGGGGAGGCGAGGACCGCCCGCTCCGGGCTGAAGTGATGCTCGGCCAGCCACACTGTGTCGAAACCCATCGCTTCGGCGTCGGCGATCTGAGCGAAAGACTCGTCGAATGCCTCGGCTTGGGTCCTGTTTTCGCCGATGTGGAAATCGGTGAACATGCCGAAATTCATGGGTTCCTCCCTGGCGCAGCGTGGTGGCTCATGGCCAGATTATAGGGCCTGTGCCGGCTGCCGTCATCAGGGCGTCCGCATGATTGCTCCGTGGTGGTGGCACGCCGGGTGGGTTACGCGGGAGTCAAAGGCGCCGTTCGGCCTTTTCAATTCGTTGCTTGTTCCATTATGCTGGCCCGACAGTGGATCGGTGGCGCAGACGCGACAAACGCAGGTGAGACCATGAAATACGACGTCATAGTGATTGGTGCCGGATCCGGAGGCTGCGTGGTTGCCTCTCGGCTTGCCGAGGATGCCAACCGGTCCATCCTTTTGCTGGAAGCCGGGCCGGACTATCCCGAGTACGAGCATTACCCCGACGACCTGAAGTACGGGTACAAGCCCGACGCGTCAGCCCAGGGCGCGCCCCACAACTGGACGTGGTGGGCCCAGGGCTCTCCGGATCAGGCCGAACCGCTTCCGGCGCCGCGAGGCAAGGTTGTCGGCGGAACCAGCGCCATCAACGGCCAGGTGCTGCTGCGCGGTGTGCCCGAGGACTACGATGGCTGGGCCTCCGAGGGCAACGACGAGTGGGCGTTCCTCAATGTATTGCCCTACTTTCGCAAGATGGAAACGGACCTGGACATCAGCGACGACTTCCACGGCTCCGAGGGGCCCATACCGGTGCGTCGCTTCCCGCGACAAGAGTGGCTGCCCTTCCAGCAGGCTTTCGTCCAGTCCTGTGTCGAGGCTGGCTACCCGGAGGACGCTGATATGAACAGTCCCGATTCGGGCGGCATCGGCCCCGTGCCGATGAACAACCCCGAAGGCGTTCGCATGAGCACTGCCCTCACTTTCCTGCGGGAGGTGCGCCATCGCCTCAACCTGACCGTGCGCGCCAACGTGGTCGTGCGCCGCATCCTGTTCGAGGGCAACCGCGCCGCCGGCGTCGAGGTGGAGAGCGGCGGCGAGGTTTACCAGGTGGAGGCGGACCAGATAGTGCTATCCGCCGGCGCCATGGCCTCGCCCCAGTTGCTCATGCTGTCCGGCGTGGGTCCCGCGGACCACCTGCGCGAAATGGGCATCCCCGTGGTTCACGAACTTCCCGGCGTGGGCCAGAACCTGCGCGATCACCCGATCGTCGCCGTCATCTGCCAGGTGCGGGACGACCACGAACAGGATCCCCTCGCGCCGCGCACCCAGACCGCCCTGCGGTATACGGCCACCGGCTCACCGGACCGCAACGACATGCAGATCATGGCATCGTCGTTCTCCACGCCCATTGGGGGGGCCGACCCATTCGAGGCCGGCGGTGTCCGCATCCAGTGCATCCTGGAATTGGCCGACGGAGCGGGTGAGGTGCGCCTCTCCGCCAACGATCCCCATGTGCAGCCATCTCTGAACTATCGATACCTGGAGCCGGAGCGCGACCGCGAGCGATTGCGGGAGGCCGTGCGGATCAGTGTTGGCCTGCTGGCGAACCAGGCCTTTGGCCCGATAGTTGATCACATCATTCAGCCGTCAGAAGAGGACCTCGCGTCCGACGAATCGCTGGACCGCTGGATGCGGCAGACCGTGTTCAACACCACCCACGCCTCCGGCACGTGCAAGATGGGACCGTCCAGCGACCCCATGGCCGTGGTCGACCAGCATCTGAACATCCACGGCCTGGACGGGATCAAGGTCGCCGACGCGTCGGTGATGCCTAACGTGATCCGTGCCAACACCAACTGCACCACCATCATGATCGGCGAACGCTGCGCCGACTGGGTCAAGATGGGACAGTAATCGTGGGCTGCGACGCAGTTCCCGGACGCCCGCCCGTGGTCAGACGCGGCGGGCGTCTCGTTTCACATCAAACTAGGAGACTCCAACGCCATGAAGTGGGAATACTGGGTCGATAAGATGCCCATCAGATCCGGAGGCTTCTTCGGCAACGGCCCGATGAACGTGGACGCTGTTGACGAGGCGTTCCTCAATGAACGCGGCGCCGCGGGATGGGAATTGGTGTCCGCGATGCCCCTGTTCATCCCACAGAATCCCACCGACTGTTTCGTCTATTACTACTGGAAACGACCGTTGCCGAACGACTGATGGACCACCCGTTTGCAGGTGGTCGCGCCTGCCGTTGCCGCAGGCCTCCGGCGAGGCAATTTCCTTGACATCGTACAGGGCGATACGTAGTATTACTAGTATAGTTAACCGGATCGTTTAGTTCATTCGTGCGCGATTGAACCGTCCTTTTCGGGAGGGACAAACATGACGAATCGCGAAGACATTGCTCTGATGGGGCACCTGATGCGGCGAGCCGGGTTCGGTGGAACCCACGACGAGTTGGCGGAGAAAGCCGGCCGCGGCTACGAGGCCACCGTTGAAGACTTGCTGAACCCAGAGCAGTTCGAGCCTGTGGACGAGGAGTTGCTCTACCGGTTCATGCCCGGCTATGAAGGCGCCCTGGGCCCGCCGCTGAACCAGGCGGATTGGGTCTACCGCATGATCAACACCGAGCGGCCGTTGGAAGAGAAGATGGCCCTGTTCTGGCATCAGCTGTTTGCCACCGGCAATTCCAAGGTGGACAACCCGCCCGAGTTGACGCAGCAGATCGCCATGTTCCGCCGCGTCGGGCTGGGCAAGTTCCGCGACATTCTGATCGAACTGGCCCAGAACCCAGCCATGATCTTCTGGCTGGACAACAACGGCAACCATCGCGGGGCCATCAATGAGAACTGGGGCCGGGAGCTGCTCGAGCTGTTCTCCATGGGCGTCGGCAACTACTCCGAGGACGACATCAAGGAGGCCAGCCGCGCCTTTACCGGCTGGACCATCGGCCCCAAGATCCCGCGCAACCCACTGGGTCGCTTCTATTGGAATTTCGAGTACCGCCCCGAGGACCACGATGACGGGGAAAAGACCTTCCTGGGACACACCGGGAACTTCAACGGGCAGGACATCATCAACCTCGTTGTCGATCAGCCGGCCACGGCCCGCTTCCTGTCCCGGCACCTCTACAATTTCTTCGTGGCGGACGAACCCCAGGTCCCCAGTTGGAACATCACCCCGCCCAACGACCCGGACGCTATTGACCAGTTGGTGGCGGCCTACAACGAATCGGACGGCGACATTAGGTTCATGCTGCGGGTGCTGTTCAACTCCGACTTCTTCAAGCAGGCCCGATTCAGCCGGGTCAAGAGCCCCGCGGAGCTGGTGATCAGCACCGCGCGAATGGCGGGCAACTTCAGGCAGCCGCGCCCGGGGTTCAACTCCCTCGCTTTCGAGTGCGCCTACCAGGGCCAGGAATTGCTGAACCCGCCCAGCGTTGAGAGCTGGCACACCGGCAGCGAGTGGATCGACGGAGGAGCCCTGGTGCGCCGCGTCAACTTTGCCGCCGGCTTGCTGGGCGACGTGTCGCTCCCCGGCGTGCGGTCCATGGTCGACTCCCTGCGGGAGCGCGGGAACCTGGGACCGGGCGAACTCGTCGAGGCCTGCCTCGAACTCGTGGGTCCGCTGGAAGTCAGCGATGGCACACGGGCCGAGCTGCTGGAACAGGCCCGCAGCGACGGAGATCTCCGCTGGGATACCGCCGATGACTGCACCGCGTCAGAAAAACGCATCGGCGTGATGCTGGCCCTCATCGCCGCGTCGCGCGATTTCCAGTTCGCATAGACCACTACCATCGGAAACAGGCTGGAGCGGGCGACCGACCGGTTGCCCAGCGACACACGGAGGAAAACATGACAACGACGACGAAAGACCCGGTGGTGGTGGTCCTTCAGATGAC
>JAJEIA010000098.1 GCA_022823505.1 Dehalococcoidia bacterium | reverse complement strand
ATACCGAGGCGGAGGCGGAATTGGAAGGCATCCTTCCCATCTACCTGAGCCATTACCACGCGATTGAGGGGCATCGCCGTTACCTGTATCCGGGTGTCGCCACGCTGCTGAGCGCGTTCCGACGGCGCGGAATACGCGTGGGCATACTGTCCGACAAAATCCCGTACTTCGGGGAGATCGAGCTGCGCGAGTCCGGGTTGGCGCCCCTGGTCGAATATGCGAACTTCAAGACCGACGACCGGCCCTACAAGCCGGCGCCCGACGGGCTGGTTGATGTCCTCGCGACGATGGCCGTCGACCCCAAGGACGCGATGTACGTGGGTGATGGGCCGCAGGACATCACCTGCGCCCGCAGCGTCGGAGCAACTTCCGTCGCCGCGCTGTGGGCGACCATCGACCAGGACGCGATCCTGGCGGAGCAACCGACCCACCGCGCGTACCGTCCCCACCAGGTAATGGCCGTGGTCGCCGAGGCGAACGGATACGGGGGCTCCGATCCCTGGCGGCGTCATCTGCCCTGGCCGTGGCGTCCGGACGCGGACAACCCCGACGACGACCAGGACATCGAAACCATGCCTGTAATGGACGGTGGAACCGGCGCGCCCGAGCTGCCGCTTCTTTCTGCACATTTAGCGGACCGCTGGCAGGGACGCGGAGCGGAGCTTGCCCTGCCTCCAAGTATCGCCAACCCAATAGCGCCGCTCAAACTGCTGACCGACGCCCGAGACCGCGATTAACCACCGCCGTAACTCACACGTCGGCAGCAGTCTCCGGGGTCCGGCGCGTTGCCAGCGGTTATGTTGCTTGTATAATGGCCGCATCCGTCGCGCCATCGGCGGCGACGGCATCGCCGCAGGCTAGTGGCGGCGACACCAGGAATGGGAGCCCACCTCGATGAAGAACAAGGTTTTCCCCGATTTCGACTCCGCCGTTGCCGACATGAAAGACGGCATGACCTTCATGTCTCCCGGCTTCGGCAACGTCGGTCTGGCCCGCAACCTTCTGGCCGCGGTGAATCGGCTGGGGGTCAAGGATCTCACCGGCATTTCCAACAACGCAGGTTCACTGGACGACCGCGTGGACGTCGGCACGCTGATCGAAGCTCGTCAGGTCAAGAAGATGATCTGCGCGTTCACCGCGCCGACGCACCCGTCACAGATCACCCCCTTCGTCCAAATGTACAACGACGACGAACTGGACGCCGAACTGGTGCCCCAAGGGACGCTGGCCGAGCGCATGCGGGCCGCCGCGGCCGGCATCGGCGCGTTCTACACGCCGGCCAGCGTTGGTACTGAACTGGCCGAAGGCAAGGAGCACCGGGAAATCAACGGGCGCACCTACGTGCTGGAGTATCCGTTGCCGGCCGACTTCGCCCTCATCCGCGCGTACCGAGCCGACACCTTCGGCAACCTACAGTTCCGCCTCACCCAGCGCAACTTCAATCCCGTAATGGCCATGGCCGCCGACATCACCGTGGTCGAGGTCGAGGACAGCATCGTCGAACCCGGGGAGATCGACCCGGACTGCGTTCACGTCCCGGGAATCTACGTGGACCGCTTGGTGAAGATCCCAGAGGACGGGATTTGGGACTGAGGTCGCCGATTCAGACCGAGATCAGCGCCGCATCGGGTACGTTATAGAGAACACAAGGAGTAGGACGATGACTACCGCGGACAAGCCCCGCCTCTCCAGGCAGACCATGTGCGACCGACTCGCCATGGAGTTCCAGGACGGATGGATCGTGAACCTGGGCGTGGGTATGCCAACCCTTTGCTCCAATTACCTGGAGTGCGAGCCGGACAAGGAGATCATTTTTCACTCTGAAAACGGGGTGATCGGATTCGGTCCGCTGGCTCCGGCCGGGGAAGAGGACAGACACCTGGTCAACGCCGGCGGCCAGAACGTGGTTGCGTTGCCCGGCATGGCCATCGTGCATCACGCCGATTCTTTCGGGATCATACGAAAGGGCATGGTGGACGTGACGGTGATGGGCGCCTACGAAGTGTCGGAGAACGGCGACTTCGCCAACTGGCGCATTCCGGTGCGCAAGGGCGGCGGCATCGGCGGCGCCATGGATCTGGCCGCCTGCGCCAAGCGCGTTTTCATCGCCATGGAGCATAACCAGCGCAACGGCGCGCCTCGCGTGCTGAAGCAGTGCAATCTGCCCATCACCGCGCCAGGCGTGGTCAAACTGCTGGCCACCGATTTGGGCCTGTTCGAGATCACCGAGGACGGGTTCGTACTGCGCGAACACGCCCCCGGCTGGTCCCCCGAGGACATCCAGGAGCAGACGGAGGCGCAGTTGATCATCGCCAACGACCTGCAGGAGATGCGGGTGCGGCCGGAGTAGCACTAAAGCGAACGATGTACACCTCCTTCAGCATCGAAAATTTCCGTCTGTTCGAGAAACTGACGGTAGAACCACTGGCCCGCGTCAACCTGATCACGGGCCAAAACAATGCCGGCAAGACGGCGTTGTTGGAAGCGATATGGTTGCACAGCGGACAAAATACCCCTGATTTGGCTCAGAGGATCAATATTTGGCGAGGCTTGCCTACCAGCGAACCAGGAGAGTTATTTTCTGAGTTGTTCAGGGACTACCAAACCGACCTGCCTGTCAAACTCGCTGGGTCACGCAATGGTGGTTCGACCTCCGGCGTTTTGACCATTACCCGCCGCCGCATCGCGGACAGAACAACTACCCTGACTCCAGCCATCTCGGCTGCTGGGGAGAACCGAAGGTCTCCGTCCGACAACATGTCCGATCACGAAATCTTGTTCGATTATGAGGACGATTCCGGGCAGACATTTGCCTCCCGCGCTTGGGTGGAGCTTACCCCTTTGCCTTTCGATTTGCCCGTTCCCCCTGGTATCCAGTTTGATGGCAACGTGCCCACCGTGCGTGCCGAGCGCGGACTAAGTAGTGCTGACCGAAAGAGCAGCGTGTTCATGCAATCGCTCGGGCGCATCGCACCACCTGAGTTAGCCGCTAGGTTCGGACGAGCGGAAATCGCCGGTTACATCAGTGATGTAGAAGGCGTCATGCGCTTGATCGAACCCCGTCTGCGCCGTCTTACGGCTGTACCGAGTGCCGAAGGCTCCGCGCTAATTTACGGGGACGTAGGAGCTGGTAGGATTATTCCTATCGCTCTGATGGGAAGCGGATTTTCCCGGCTCCTCGAGTTGACGTTGGCATTTGCGGAGGTGGGTGACGGGTCCATCATGGTGGATGAGATTGAAAACGGATTGCATCACTCAGCACTGGTTGACGTGTGGCAAGCAGTAAATCGACTGTCCCGGGAATTCAACGACCAAGTCTATGCCACTACCCATAGCTACGAGTGCATCGCAGCCGCTAACAACGCTTTCACTGAATTGGAATCTGACGAGTTGCACTTGCATCAGCTGTACCGGCGAAGTTCTTCCGAACCGGTAAGAGCAATGACGTACACGAAGAAGGCATTGAATACCAACATCGAATATTTCTGGGAGTTGCGCTGATGGTCAGCCTACCCAGGTTGGCTGCGAGCTTCGAAATAAGACAGCCACGGTTGCTTCTGGTCGAGGGGAACGACGACATTCATTTTTTCCGCCGGATCATCGAACGTCGGGGGGACGAAGGTGTGCAGATCATCGAATTCGGCGGGAAGGACCAATTAGGCGATTTTTTGACGGACATCCTCGTTCCTCGTATCAGGGCTACCAATATCGTCCGAATCATTGGCGTAGTGAGAGATGCCGATGATTATTATGACCATGCGTTCCAAAGCGTTGCCGATTCTTTGCGTCGGGCTGGGCTACCTATTCCCGCCGAGCCGATGGTATCTGCAAATGGAGTACTCGATGGGGCCGTTATTTTATCTTCGGTGTATATCATGCCTGACAACGCCTCGCCGGGAGACCTAGAAACACTCTGTCTGGAAGCCGTTCAAGACTCGCCCGCGATGGCCTGCGTTGAAAGCTACATGGAATGCCTGAAGGCGCAGGGCCAATCCATCCAACACGAACGCAAGGCCAGGTTGCACGCTTTTCTTGCTTCCAACACGGACGACCATACCCTGCAACCGGGCCAGGCGATCGATGCTGGTATTATTCCGTGGGATAGCCCGGCATTCGACGACGTCCACAAGTTCCTGGATATGTTGGACGCCGCCGACTAATTGGGACGACGCCAAACGCCCCGCATCACCGCAGCACCCGGTTCAAAGCCGCGTGCCTCCTCGGGTCCAGATCACGGCCGGCCAGCGCCGGGTGATCCGGGCTGTAGCGGTGGCAGCGGAAGGTGGCGTTGGTGTACTCCATGCCGCCGCTTCCACCGGCTGCGTCGGTGTACATGAAGAACGGGTTGATGTATTCCCAGACGATCTCGCCTCGGGGAGTGACCTCGAACATGCGGCCCGGCGCGCCCTCACAGATCAGCGTGTTGCCGTTGGGCTGCCGCTCGGCGCTGCTGATGTTGTAGCTGTAGAAGGAAATGGCCGGCATTCCCTGGTACTCCCAATGGATCTCGTTGGTGGCCGGGTCCACCTCGACGATGCGGGAGAAGCTGGCGCCGCGACGGTGTCCGCCGTTATCGAAGATCAGGACGCGTCCGTTGTCCAGCCAGGTGGGGTGATGCTGGTGGTAAATTGCGCCGGGGCCCCACTTCCACTTGAAGGCTCCGGTGTTGCGGTCGACGATGCCGACCGTGCTGGTGAGCCGGTAGCTGACCAACAGATCGCCGTCCGGCGTGACGTTCAGGCAGTTCCCGTGGGTCCATTCGCGCCGCGCCTCCAGCGGACAGATCACGTCCTCGGACGGGTCGAGGTGCTCCCATGACCGCCACTCCCACACCGTGGCGCCGTCGGGCGTGACCTCGCGGACCACGTCGCCGAGCATCCCCGGAGCGAAATCGACCTCGAATCCACCTTGGACCTGGGCCACCAGGTCCGTGGGAATGGGGTCCCACATGAGCAGCAGAGTGTTGCCGTTAGGCAGTCGCTCGTAATCATGATGGAGCGTGTTGTCCCGGTAGGCCCACACCAGGTTGCTGTCCCAGTCCAACTCAATGATGCTGGCTGAGGAGCCGCCGACCGTTTCGACGCCACCGGCATCCACCGGGGGCATGGTGCGGCAGAGCAGATTGCCGTTGTCCAGCAGATAGGAGTAGTGGATACCCTCCGGGGAGTGCCACCGGTGAACGACGTTTCCCTCCATATCGATGAGGTAAGCATCCTTGCCACCGCGAGTCGTAGAGAACAGCGTGTAACCCCGCTGGCACGCCGCGGGAGTGTGGTGGATCAGCCCGACCGGATGGTGAATCGACCAGCCCATTGGTTTTCCTCCGCAATTTCAATTCCGGCGCGATTATAGCAGGGGGCCAACGGCGACCCTGATTCCGCACGGGTTATACTGCGCGGGCCGTCGGCCGCCGCGTTTTGCCGGGCGCCGGGCTAACCGTCTGCGGCCGCATCCCATTGGAAGGCAATCGCATCAGCCATGTGGATCATCCTGGCCATCTGCAGCGCCGCTTCGCTGGGCCTGGCGAACATCGCCCACAAGCGGCTGCTGGACGACTACCTCGAAGGAGTCGGGGCACTGGGCGCGGGGTCCATCCTCACACGGTCGGCCTGCGCCGCGCTGGTCCTCGCCGTGGTCGGTTGGCCGGTGGACGCGCCGGCGCACGCGGTCATCATCGCGCTACTGTCGGGAGTAAGCCTGGGAGCGGGTCTGCTGTTGCTGTTCCTGGGGCTCAAGATGGGCGAGGCATCCCGCGCCGTCGCCGTGAGCCAGACCAATCCAATCCTCGTGTCCCTGCTGGCGTTGGCGATTTTGGGGGAGGCAATCTCCGCGCCCCAGTGGGCGGCGATCGCGCTGGTGGTGGTGGGCGCTGGCCTGGTCTCCGTAGAGGGTCTCGGGAGAAGGTTGTTCAGGCTGACCCCGGGACTGACCGCGCTGGTGGGCAGCTCGGTCACCCTGGGCCTCTCGTTCTTCCTGGCGAAACTGGTGCTGGCCGACCTGACGCCATGGGAGGTGTTCGGGATGCAGGAACTGGGGATGGTGCCCGCGTTCGCGATTTTCGGACGGCCGGGTAACTGGCGGCGGCTGTGGAACGGATTGCGCTCGGGGCCAGCCCTGACGACATTCCTGGTCGGAGAGGGTCTACTGCCCCAGTTGGCCATCGTGTTGTTCGTCTGGTCGTTCCGCCTCGGGCCGGTCTCGCTGGCGTCGGCCATACTGGCGACCCGCCCGCTGTTCGTGTTCGTGGTGGGGACGCTGCTGAGCTGGAGAACTTTCGGGGTGATGCAGGAGTCGCTCCGACCCCAGGCGCTGGCGGCCAAGGGTATCGCCATCGCGATGATCGTTGGCGGAACAACGATGCTGGCGGTTTTACCTTGATACGAGCCGGGCTGGAGCGGTAACGACGATGGCTGCCGGCAGGATTGGCGTCCCGCCAAGAGCAGTGCGGCTAACCGACGGTCGCCGATTCGGTTGAGGGATTTGTCCGGTACTTCAGCGTCCAGAAATGGACCACTCCCACGGTTACGAATATCCCCACGCAATACCAGACCGGCAACCAGGACATGTCGAAGATCGCCTTTGCGATGATGATCGACGCGATGTAGATGAAAGCGAGGGTGATGGTGGTGCTGCGGGTGGTCCACAGGATCACCAGCGCAGGCAACCCCATCAGCAGCACCGGCCCGGTCAGCACAGCCGTCGTCACTCCCAGGGCGGTTGCCGCACCCCGTCCGCCGCGGAAGCGGAGCCATACTGGCCAGATGTGGCCGGCCATGGCGGAAGCGCCGGCAAGCATTCCGGGTCCGGACAGGTTCGGGAGCGGGCTGCCGCGCTCCGCCGGATCGGTCGAAACCAGGCCGACCAGGACATTCAAGGCGAAAACCGGCGCAACGCCCTTGGCGATATCGACAACGCCGACGGCTACGCCCCACCGGCGTCCGTAGACGTGGCCCACGTTACCGGCGCCGGCGTTGCCGTCACCGAATTGACGGATGTCCGTGGCCCTGCGGGCTGCGCGTCGGGCAGCCAGATACGCTGTAGGCAGGCTGCCCACCAGATAGCCGAAAACCAGTGCTGCGCCGGACAGCCACAGCATTGCACGACCTCCGACCTCGCGTCGCCCGCGTTTATTGCATGGTCAGGTGGCTGCTACGGGCTGCCTTACCTGGGTGCACCAGTGACGGTACTTCGGATTGTTGCCGACCACGATGTCGAAGTACATGCGCTGCAACTCCGACGTGATCGGTCCCGGCTCGCCGTTGGCGATGGGGCGGCAGTCCAGCTCGACCACCGGCGTCAGATGCGCCGCGGTCCCGCTGAGGAACACCTCATCGGCGAGGTAGAGCTCGCTGCGGTCGATGGTGCGCATCTGCACGTTTATCCCAAGCTCCGCGCCCGCGAGTTGCATGATGGTGTCGCGGGTGATGCCGCCCAGGACGTTGTCCTCCAGGGGAGGAGTGTAGACGACGCCGTTCTTGACCATGAATATGTTCTCGCCCGAGCCCTCGGACACATGGCCGTCGTGGTTCAGCAGGATGGCTTCGTCGAAGCCGGCGATAGTGGCCTCGGTCTTGGCGAGGATGCTGTTGATGTAGATGCCGCAGGCTTTGATGCGCGCCGGGATCATCGGGTCGTCAACGCGACGCCAAGACGAAGTGCAGCAGCGCAGCCGGTCGCTGCCCAGGTAGTTCCCGAAAGGCACGGTGATCAGGGTGAAGTCCGACGACAACTCCTGCAGTTTGAGGTTGGCCACCAACTCCTCGCTCTTATAGGCGAGCGGCCGGATGTATATGTCGGAATCGTGGCGGTTGCGTTCCACCAATTCAACGGTGATGTTGCACAGTTCATCGGCGGAGTAGGGGATGTCCAGCATGAGGATGCGACATCCGTCCAGCAGGCGCTCGTAGTGTTCCCGCATACGGAAGATATTGATCGCGCCCTGCTCTTCGTTCCAGTTGCCGCGGATACCCTCAAATACACCCGTCCCGTAGTGGAGGGCGTGGGTCATTACACTTACCCTGGCCTCATTGGCTGGTACAAACTGCCCGCGGAAAAACACTTGCAGTTGATCGGCATTGAAGGAAGCCTGGCCATTGGTAGTCACGTAATGCCCCCTTTTGAGCAAAGAATTCGAGGCATTATACCGTTGCACGTCGGGTGTTGCCAATCGACCTGGCGTGCGGGCAGGGCGTAAATCCGGCTGCGGCGAACCTCGACCCGGCGCCGCCTCCGTCACGCCTGGAGCCTGTTTTCGTCACGTCGGTCCTGTCCGGTAACCGAGACTAGCCGGTGCGAGGACAGGTAATCCATGATGGTCTCGATGCAATCGGTGGGCGAACGGCCGGTGGTATTGATGATTATCTCCGGGTCCTGGGGGCGTTCGAAAGGGGAGTCTATACCGGTGAAATTGACGATCTCGCCGGCGCGGGCCCGGCGGTAGAGGCCCTTGTTGTCCCGTTGCTCGCACAGCGCCAGCGGAGTATCGACGAAGACCTCGATGAATTTACCGACTGGTACCAGGCTGCGGGCGAAGGCCCGTTCCGCCTCGAAGGGAGAGATGCAGGCCGCCAGCGTGATGAGGCCGGCGTCGTACATCAGGCCGGCCACCTCCGCCATGCGCCGCACGTTCTCGTGGCGGGCCGCTACGCTGAAGTCCAGATCCCGGTTCAGGCCGTGGCGGAGATTGTCGCCGTCCAACACGTAGGTGGCGTAGCCGCAGTCGTACAGGCGCTTGGCCAGGCAGTTGGCCAGCGTGGTCTTGCCGGCGCCGGACAGGCCGGTGAACCACAGAACCAACGGCTCCTGATTGAGCAGCGCGGTCCGGTCAAACCGCGACACCGCGTAGTCCTGCCAGAACACTTCGGATTGGTTGCTCATATTGCACACTCAGGATCAGTTATCGCGGGCGATTATATCGCAGACCCATGAGAAACCACTCGGCGCGCAACGGGGTGCGGGGCCACTTTCCGTTCGGGCGCGTTGGTGCGACAGCCCGGCGGTCGTTTCGGCGAGACTGTGTTCAAGGCGACGACGGGCCGGGCTGGGCTGGCGCGCTGGAGTTGCAAACGAGGCTGCCAACGGCGGCGGCACACCGGAGATGCGTCTCCTCAGGGAGGCTCAGCCATCGCGAATCGTGATAACAACGGGAGTTGTTGGAACGGCTCTTCATTTGTGATAAAATTCGCAAGGCAGGCGCCAAAATACACGCTCCATTCGGAGGAACAAAATGGAAGGCAAAGTCCAGATTGAGATTACCTATTGCGTGCCTTGACAGCACCACGCTACCGCCACGTGGATGGCGAACGAGTTTTTCCGGGCCTACGGCGGCGACGCCGCTATCACCATCTCCCCGCGCGGCCAGGGCATCATGGAAGTGTTCGTGGACGGCGAGAAGATTTTTGACAAGAAGGCCGAGGGGAACATCTACCCCGAGCTGGGTCGGATCCGCAAGATGAAGGAAGTCATCTCCGCGAAGATCGCGCAGGCCGACCTGGCCGTGGCTGCCGACAACTAATTCGGCACGCAAACCGGGAAATGACGACCGCCGCCCCGATTGGGCGGCGGTTTTCGTTTGCCCAGGCATGTCGCAAGTGCGGACCTACGACAGGTGCTTGGCCGGTGTTTTGGCTGTTATCAATCCCTCTATTGCTGCCCTAACTGCGGTTGAAACCTGGACGATTGATCGGTGGCCGTCGACGATGCACCAGCGGTCAGGATCCGACTCCGCTTGCTCCAGGAATCCCCGCCGGACTTTGTCATGAAACGCCATAATTTCTTCCTCAAACCGGTCAGGGGCGCCGGCCATCGGCAGGGCGAGTTGCAGTTGACGGCTGTTCACCCGCTCCAAACCAATCAAGGGATCAATGTTCAGCAGAATGGTCAGGTCGGGATACAGCCGACCGGTAGCAAAATCGTTCAGCCAATGGATACGGTCCAGTTTGATACCGCGACCATGTCCCTGGTAGGCGACAGTAGATCCGGCGAAGCGATCCGCGATGACAACGGCGCCATCGTCCAGCAGGGGTCGAACCCGCTCCTCCACCAACTGCGCCCGAGAAGCCTCAAACAGAAGGAGCTCGGCTGAGGGGACTATGGGCTCGTTGTTGACGAGGTAGGCTCGCAGGTAGTCACCCAATTGGGTCGAGCCCGGCTCACGCAGCAGCACGGCGTTGTAGCCCTGAGCGCGCAAGTATGATTCCAGGCAGCTTGCCTGCGTGGACTTGCCGGCGCCCTCGCCACCCTCAAAGGCTATGAACACCCCCGACATCGCCGTGACTCCCGCTTGCGTATCAACGTTACGGCGTCAGGGTATCAGAAGCGGGGCCGTGCGGCTTCTTGTCGCGACCTCGCATTGCAGGCAAAGCCCGTTTACGGCCGGTAGATCAGCACACCGCGCTGTGGGTCGCGGCCGCGGCTGGTGGACGCCAGGTTGAATTCCTCGGCCAGCATGTGCTGTAGGCGTCGAATGTAGGGACGCTGCGGGCCAAGCTGGACGCTGAATTCACCCTCCTGCACCCGGCGGGCGGCGTCTTCCACCTCGGCGCGAGCGGCGGCCATGGCGTCAGCGTTGGCCTCCTCCCGTTCCTCAGACCCCCTTCGCGGCGGCGCCAGATCGATGCCCTGGTCCCGAGCAATTGACGTAAGGAATTCGGACACCTGGGGCACGGTGTTCTTCCGTAGGACGTACACCGGCACGTTGTTGCTCTCGGCGATGCGGACCAACTGGCTGCCCCGCCGGTAATGGTTCTTGGTGGTGAGCAGAAGGTTGGCGCGCCGGAGCTCGCTGACGATTTCCGCGGTGGCCTCGCGCTCGGCGAGGGCTGCTTCCACCTTGTCGCGGCTGACGCCGAACAGGAAGATCCGCGCGTCCAAACGCCGGCCGGCGGAACCGTTGGCGTCGGGTTCGTCACGGAAGGTCTCGGGTGGATACCGGTCGTACTCGGTGCCGCCGTCCTGGGAACGCTTGCGTCCCCGCCGGCCTCGCACATCGTTGCCGGACCACGGGGTCTGTCCGACCTCGCTGGGTCGTGACGCTGCGGTGCGCGACACGTTGCCCTCCGCGTCCATGCGACGCACCTCGGGTTCGACCGGATACCCGCGCAGCCACTGGTCAACCACCTGGGCCACATCCTCGTGGACCAGGACCTCGTCCCAGTCGCGGATTTCGACCACCACGTCGAAGGTGGGCGGCGCCTTGCGCTCCAGCACCGTTTTCTGGGTGCCGCGGAACCGCGCCTCCTGGTCGCCCAGGGTGACGGTTTGCACGCCGCCCACCAGGTCGGACAGCGTGGGGTTCATGATCAAGTTGTCCAGCGTGTTGCCGTGGGCGGTGGCAACCAACTGGACACCGCGCTCGGCGATGGTGCGGGCGGCGGCGGCTTCCTGGGTCGTGCCCATCTCGTCGATGATGATCACCTGGGGCATGTGGTTTTCCACCGCCTCGATCATCACGCCGTGCTGTTCCGTGGGCGTGGGGACCTGCATGCGCCGTGAATGACCGATGGCCGGATGCGGAATGTCACCATCGCCTGCGATTTCGTTGGAGGTGTCGACGATGATCACACGCTTGCGGGCTTCGTCGGCCAGGACGCGGGCGACCTCCCGCAGCATGGTTGTCTTGCCGACGCCCGGGCGACCCAACAGGAGTATGTTCTGGCCGCCATAGGCCAGGTCCTCGATGATCTTGATGGTGCCGAACACGGCCCGTCCCACGCGGCAGGTGATGCCAACCACGCTCCCGCTTCGGTTGCGGATCGCCGAGATCCGGTGCAGGGTCCGCTCCATGCCGGCGCGGTTGTCGTCGCCGAAACTGCCGATGCCGGAGACGACGTACTGCAGGTCTTCCCGGCTCACCGGGTCCTCCCCCAGCAGCACGTCGCCATGGGAGAAACGGGCTTCGGGGAGGCGACCCAAATCGAGGATAACTTCTAACAGGTCATCGAGCTCTTCCTGTTCCCGGAGTTTCTGGGTAATACGCTCCGGGAGCACCGCCAACAATTGTTGCAATTCATCCTGGGCCAGCTGTTCGACCGTTACCAACTATGCCTCCTGGTGGAGTTGCGTATTGCCGCGCCATCGTGGCTGGCGCTGTTGGGATGATTGGTTATAGGCGTCGCAAAGGGCTAACGGACACGTGGTGTATCGATGAGGGGTGCGTCCGGGTCATAGGCGGGCCCGCCGGCCAGCGAGACGAAATAGCGGTGGATGCGTGCGTCGGCGGTGAGTTCCGGATGGAAGGAGGTGGCCATCATGTTGCCCTGCTGAACCGCCACGGGACGACCGTCGGCGAGGGCGGCAAGCACCTCGACCTCCGCGCCAACCCGGATGATCACCGGGGCCCTGATGAAGATTGCGTGATATTCACGGTTACCCAGTCCCCTGATGAGAAGGTCCTGCTCGAAGGAATCGACCTGGCGTCCAAAGGCGTTGCGCTGGACACCCACATCCATGAGCCGCATGGGAACCGGGTCTTCCTCGGTAATTTCGTTGGCCAGCATGATCATGCCGGCACAGGTACCCCACACGGCCTTGCCACGGGCGACCATGTCCGCCACGGGGTCGCGGAGATCATACAGCGACATCAAACGGCTGAGCGTAGTGCTCTCACCGCCCGGGATGATGAGCCCATCAAGACCCTCAAGGTGCTTTGGCAAACGCACCTCCGTGGCCGCGACGCCCACGCTGCGGAGCACGTGGCAGTGCTCCGCGAAATCACCCTGAACTGCCAAGACGCCGATGTTCAACTAGACGTACAGCCTCTCTGCCGTATGCGCGATGGGGTTGCAGCGAGCAAATCCGGATCAGACGCTGCGGGTGGCGAGCAGTTCCTGGTCCGACAGCTCGCGAACGCTGCGGCCGACCATGGGCTCGCCCAGGTCCTTGGACACGTCAGCCAGGATGTGGGGGTCGTTGTAGTGGGTGACCGCCTGAACGATGGCGTGACCGCGGCGCACCGGGTCGCCGGACTTGAAGATGCCGGAGCCCACAAAGACACCGTCGGCTCCCAGCTGCATCATCAACGCAGCGTCAGCCGGGGTCGCCACGCCGCCGGCGGCGAAGTTGACCACGGGAAGGCGGCCCTCTTCGCGCGTCTGCATGAGCAGGTCAAGGCTGACGCGCATGTCCCGCGCCTCAACGACCAGCTCGTCGTCGGGCAGGTTGCGCAACTTGCGAATGGCGTCCTGCACGGCCCGCATATGGCGCACAGCCTCGACCACGTCGCCGGTGCCGGCCTCGCCCTTGGTGCGGATCATCGCGGCGCCCTCGGAAACGCGACGCAGCGCCTCACCCAGATCTCGGCAGCCGCACACGAACGGCACAGTGAAGTCGTGCTTCCAGACGTGGTGCTGCTCGTCGGCGGGGGTCAGCACCTCGGACTCGTCGACATAGTCGACGCCCATGGCCTGGAGTATCTGCGCCTCCACGAAATGACCGATGCGGCACTTGGCCATCACGGGTATGGAGACGGAATCGATGATGGCCGCGATCATGGATGGATCGCTCATGCGCGCAACACCGCCATCGGCCCTGATGTCCGCAGGCACCCTTTCCAGGGCCATCACGGCGACCGCGCCGGCTTCCTGGGCGATACGGGCCTGCTCGGCGTTGACAACGTCCATAATGACGCCGCCCTTGAGCATCTGAGCGTGGCCGGATTTGACGGTAAAGGTACCGGTCAGGACGTCAGCAACCATGTGCGCGCCTCCTCAATAACAAAGCGAATAGTTCCAGACATTATAGCCGCCACCATCGGGCCAATCAATTGGCGGGGCGAGCAGCAATCATCGGAAGTTGGCGAGCGTCGGCGCGGTCAGCCGGCGCCCCCGCCGGCGACCCGCCCGATCCTACGACCGGGACGAGATCAGACCGGTGATAACGAGGCCAGCGCGGCGCGCGCCGCTGCGACTTCCGCCGCGCTCTTGCTGGGGCCCGCGCCCGACCCGAGCACCTGTTCGCCCGTGGCGACCTCCACCTCGAAATTGGGCTGATGCGACGGTCCGGACGACGCCACGACGCAATAGACCGGGGTGGGCTTTCCCTGGCCCTGGAGCAGTTCCTGGAGCTCGGCTTTGGGGTTGTCGGGACGCCAGCCGGGCCGGCAGGCCGCCTCCATAGACCGGGACAATGCCCGCAGGACGAAATCGCGGGCCGGGGCGTTTCCCTGGTCCAGGTATATGGCGGCGATGACCGATTCCATCACGTCGCCCAGAACGGCGTCCCCGTTGCGCCCACCGGACGCCTCAAACCCGCGCCCGAGCAGGACGTACCGTGAAAGCCCCAAGTCCCTGGCGGCGGCGGCCAGGGCGCGTTGGCTGAGCAGGGCGGTCCACCGGCGGGTCAGTCCGCCCTCGTCACATTCCGGCAGGCGGCGGTACAGTTCCTCGCTCACGATGAGACGTACGACGACGTCTCCAAGAAATTCCAGCCGCTCGTAGGAATCGGTGTCCGAGCCGCCCGTCTCGTTGACGTACGAGCGGTGGGTGAGCGCCTGAATGAGCAAGCCCCGGTCCCGAAAGCTCAGGCCCAGGGCTTGTTCCAGTTCGGCGACGGGGCGATGTCCCCCGGGCGAACTCAATTGCGCGGCAGCGCCGTTATCCGCGGACACCCTCATAGGGCCACGGCGGGGACGGACGCTTGACCTCGCCGACGTGCTTGTGGTCGGCCATCATCTCGACGAGGTTGTCGTAGATGGGTCCGGACTCGTCGTCGGACGGGATAAACATCTTCACGAAGGCGGAGTTGCCGTTGGGGAAGACATAGAGAGGCACGCCGAAGGCGCCGTGGACTTCCACGGCCTCGGTGTGGCTCTCGCCGATCTCCTTGAGGACTTCGGGGTCGGCCAGGTCTTCGGCGAACTGGCCCATGTCGACGCCGGAGGCCTCGGCCACGGCGTTGATGGCATCGGCGTCGGTGAGGTCAATGCGATCCTCGTGGCGCGCCTTCAGCAGGTTGATGAAGAAGCGGTCGAAGACCTCCTCACC
Source organism: Dehalococcoidia bacterium (assembly GCA_022823505.1). GTDB lineage: Bacteria > Chloroflexota > Dehalococcoidia > Lucifugimonadales > UBA3495 > Bin87. Next base: position 72,164 of record JAJEIA010000098.1, on the reverse strand, counting down.
CTGGCGCTGGGCGGCGATGCCGGCACGCAACTCGAGCAGAGTGTTGTCCGAGTCGTCCTGCTCCCAGTACTTGAAGCCGTCGTCATTGTTATTGTCGTGATTTACCTGGACCAGCGAGAATGGCTTCAGATCCACGGCGATTTCGTGGTCGGTATTCTCGCGTACTTTCGCCCACCACATGGCAGCGTTGTACACGAATGGTCAACGAAAGTCGTAATAAACGGTGAAATCGGATTCGGCCATGGTTTGGACCTCCCTGGTGTGGTTGACCGTTGGTTCCGGGCGGTGATCCCGGGTTCACCTGGTTCGTGGGCGGGATTGTAGCACAGACAACCTCGGGCGGGGCAAGCGCGGGCCAGCAACTGCGACGGCGCATGATTGCCGACCCACACCCGCCGTGAAATTTCACTGCCGCAAGCCCAATCCGCCTTGCATCATGCGGACCCGATTCGACGAGAATCTGCCGGATCGGAGACGTTACATTCAAATCCCCAATGCAAACGCGACGGCATTATGCTTGAATTGCAATTGACCCGAAATATGTCGATTGCTACAATTGCACAAACGCGGCGACTATTGCCGCTGGCCATGCTATGTCCGGCGGTGAGTTTGACCATGAAAAGTCAACGGGAGGGACTTTATGGTTACCACCTTTAACGAAAACCTGTTTTCCCCTGAGGTGATCCAGGACCCGTATACGTACTTCGGGCGCATGCGCGAGGAGGATCCGGTCCACTGGAACGACCCCTACAAGCTATGGGTCATCACCAAGTACAAGGACTTGGTCTGGGTCACCCGACGCCCTGAGGCGTTCTCGTCCGAGGTGTTCAGCCGGGACCCGCTGCCTCCGTACCCCTCGATTGACGAATCCGACATGGGCCTGTACGAGGACGTGCGGAACTTCTTCAGCCAGTGGTTCATCCAGACCGACCGGCGAGCGGTCAGCTCCCACGAGGAGATCCGAGAGCACGGCGGCCCGGACCACACCGACATGCGGAAGGTCATCCACGGCTACTTCACCCCGAAGGCCATGGAACTCTGGCGCCCGCTGGTGCAGTCGGCTATCAAGCAGTTGCTGGACGAGGCCGAAGAGCGCGGCAGCATGGACGTGATGCGTGACTACGCCACCCCGCTGCCCCTGCTGGTCATCGCGGCCATGATGGGCATCGAGACCTACGACCGCCAGTTCATCCGCTCCCTGGCGGAGAAGCTGCTGTTCATCGGCCGGGGCAACGCCGACCGCATGCAGCCGCTGTCCGAGGGCATCACCGAGCTGCAGGATTACCTGCGGCCCATGGTCAAGGCCCGGTTGGACAGCCCCAACGGCGACCTGCTGGACAAGATGACCGACGCCGCCCGTACCACCAACGCCTCCGGCAAGCGGATCATGGACGAGGAGCAGGTTGTGGCCAACGCCATCCTGCTGCTGCTGGCCGGTCACGAGACCACCATCAACCTGATCTGCAACGGCACCCGGGCATTCATGGAGCACCCGGACCAGTGGGAGCTGTTCAAGACCGATCCCGCCGGCAAGATGATCCGGGCCACCGAGGAGTGCCTGCGCTACGACCCGCCGGTCAAGTCCATCACTCGCATCGCCGGCGAGGACGTCGAGCTGGGCGGCAAGCTCATCCAGAAGGACGAGCGGATGCGCTGGTTCGTGACCTCCGCCAACCGTGACCCCGAGGTGTTCGACCGCGCAGACGACTTCGACGTCGAGCGGTACCCGAACCCCCACGTGGCCTTCGGCAGCGGTATCCACCACTGCCTGGGCGCGACGCTGGCGCGGCTGGAAGGGCAGGAAGCCTTCAAGGCCCTGGCCGAGCGGTTCCCGAACCTCAACATGAACTGCAACTCGGAGGACCTCACCTACACCTCCAGCATCACGTTCCGGACGCTGGAGACCCTGCCGGTGAACCTGACGTAATCGGTTCGCTAATTCCCGGGGGTTACGAGGCCCGGCGATGTTTCGCCGGGCCTCAGTTTGTAACTGTCCGGAATTCAGGAGGTTGTCATAGCGAGGCGCTTGACTCGTAACTCTGAACCTTTGCCTCGCTGTTTCGCTTGCGCAGAGAGCGCGTCAAGCCTATAATCGGCACATCAGCGCAGCTTATGCGGCGCAATTCGTCGACAAATCGCGTGTCGCACACCGGAGGTCGCAGGAAATGGTAAGCACGATAAACGACAATCCGTTCTCCCTTGAAGCGATGTACCAACCCTACGAATTCTTCGCGCGGCTGCGCGAATGGGAACCGGTGCACTACAACGAGGAGTATGAAGTCTGGATGGTCACCGACTGGGAGCACCTGGTGTGGGTGACCCGCCATCCGGAGGTCTTCTCGTCCAGCGTGTTCGCCCGGGACCCCCGGCCGCCGAACCCGCCCATCGACGAAGACGACATGGAGATCTACAACTACATCAAGAAGTGGCAGGTCTCCCGCTTCATCCAGCACGACCAGAAGCGGTACAACCCCGGGGTAAGCGGGGCTGACCACGTGGACATGCGCCGCGTGATGCACGGCTACTTCACCCCCAAGTCCATGGAGATGTGGCGACCGCTGGTGCAGTCGGCCATCGACGAACTGCTGGACGCGGTGCAGGAAAAGGGCCGCATGGATGTGATGGCGGACCTGGCCACCCCGCTGCCCCTGCTGGTCATCGCTCGGATGCTCGGCATTCCGGACAGCGACCGCCCCATCATGCGCAGGCTGGCCAAGGACCTGCGCCACCTGAACCGGACGGGCCCGAACCGCATGGGTCCCCTGTCCGAATCGGTGCAGAACCTGCAGGACTACCTGGGCCCGTTGTGCGACGAGCGCATCGCCAATCCCAAGGACGATCTCATCTCGGTGGTTGCCGAGGGCGCGCGTCGGGGTATCTTCGACCGCGACATGGTGGTCAACAACGTGATGCTGCTGCTCTCCGCAGGCCACGAGACCACCATCAACCTGATCTGCAACGGGACGCTGGCGTTCACCCAGCATCCGGACCAATGGGCCATCCTGAAGTCGGACCCAGAGGGCAAGACGGTGCGGGCCACCGAGGAGTGCCTGCGGTACGACTCGCCCGTGAAGTCCATCCAGCGGATCGCCATGGAGGACATGGAGCTCAACGGTCAGCACATCAAAGAGAACGATCGGGTGCGGTGGTTCATCTCCGGGGCCAACCGGGACCCGAAGGTATTCGACCGGGCGGACGATTTCGACGTGGAGCGCTACCCGAACATGCACGTGGCCTTCGGCAGCGGCATCCACCACTGCCTGGGCGCGACGCTGGCGCGGCTGGAGGGTCAGGAGATCTTCCGGAACCTCGCCAACCGGTTCGAGAGCCTGGAACTCGAAGTCCCGGCCGAGACGCTGGAATACGACCAGCTCATCGGTCTGCGGGCGCTGGAAGCGCTGCCCGTCACGGTGACCAACGCGTAAATGCGCGTCGGGCATCCGGATTCAGAGCGGCAGGGATGGGTGTCATGCCCGTCCCTGCCGCCTTTTGCTGACCATGCCGGGAGCGGCCCGGTCAGGGCGAAATGGGACACGCACGTCTCCAATCGAGGCGGAAATCGGTTATAATCGGGCAATCCAGAAGGGTTGCGGGCTCTTCGGACCGCGGCCGCGTCATCGTACCACCGGAGGTACCAGCCAATGGTTACGACCTTTAACGACAATCCGTTTTCGCCGGAAGCGATTTACAAGCCGTACGACTTTTACAACCGGCTCCGGGAGCACCAGCCGGTGTATTACAACGAGCAGTTCGAGGTATGGATGGTTACCTCGTGGGAACACCTCGTCTGGGTCACCCGGCACCCGGAGGCGTTCTCGTCCAGCGTGTACGCGCGGGACACCCGCGCCCCGAACCCACCCATTGACGAAGACGACCTGGAACTCTACAACTTCATCAAGAAGTGGCAGGTCTCCCGGTTCATCCAGCATGACCAGCGCCGGTACAACCCCGACGTCAGCGGCTCCGACCATGTCGACATGCGCCGGGTGATGCACGGCTACTTCACGCCGAAGTCCATTGAAATGTGGCGGCCCCTGGTGCAGTCGGCCATCGACGAGTTGCTGGACGCCGTGGAAGAAAAGGGTCGGATGGACGTGATGGCCGACCTGGCCACGCCGCTGCCCCTGCTGGTCATCGCGCGGATGCTCGGCATACCCGACAGCGAGCGCGAGCGCCTCCGTGAGCTGGCCAAGGACCTGCGCTTCCTCAACCGCGAGGGTCCCGACCGCATGAAGCCGCTGACCCAGGCAGTGCGAAACCTGCAGGACTTCATCGCCCCGATGGTGGAGGACCGGGTCAACAATCCCGAGAACTTCGACGCCACCGACCTGATGTCCGTGGTCTGCGAGGGTGAGCGTCAGGGCGTGTTCAACCGGGACATGACTGTCAACAACATCATGCTGTTGTTGTCCGCCGGACACGAGACGACCATCAACCTGATCTGCAACGGCACGCTGGCATTCACCCAGCACCCGGAACAGTGGGCGATCCTGAAGTCCGATCCGGAAGGCAAGACCGTTCGCGCCACCGAGGAAGCCCTTCGGTACGACTCGCCGGTGCGGTCAATCCAGCGCATTGCGATGGATGACATCGAGCTGAACGGCCAGTTGATCAAGAAGAACGACCGCGTCCGCTGGTTCATTCCCGGCGCCAACCGTGACCCCAAGGTGTTCGACCGCGCCGATGACTTTGACATCGAGCGGTACCCGAACCAGCACGTCGCGTTCGGCAGCGGTGTCCACCACTGCCTGGGCGCCACGCTGGCACGCCTGGAGGGTCAGGAGATCTTCCGGAACCTGGCCAACCGGTTCGAGAAGGTCGAGTTGGAAATTCCCGTGGAAGAGGTCGAGTATGACCACGTGCTCACCTTCCGCGCGGTGGAGAGCCTGCCCGTCAAGGTGACGAGCGCGTAACAGCCGTCACTCTCAATACTGGAAGCGCAAAGGGCCGACAGTCCCAACTCGACTGTCGGCCCACTTCTTCCCCTCTCCCAGCTAATGGTCGCTGTACAGCGATTCCAATGCGGCTTCTATCTCAATCCTGCTAATGCCAATCGTCGAAAGGTTGTAGACAAGGTCTTCGAACGGGATGTCCCATCCATCGACTACCACGGTTATCGGGTCATCAAGGTGTCTGCCGGCGAAAACTGCATAGTTTCCAAATCGCTCGATTTCCTGGATGTCCAGCCGCGCCAGGATCCCGGAAACTTCTAACCAGTTCAGTTGCCGGTCATCAGGCAACGAGTACTTCCTCGAGGCTCGTTTCCACCGGCCCGTGGGGCTGTCCAACACGTGGTTCTCCATCGTAACCCGTCCGGAGCAGATCACGTGCCGCTGAAGTGTCCTGGTCGTCTGGAACAATGCTGAAGTGCTTTACCCCGCGCTTTTTCACGAAGCGCTCAATGCCCTCCAAGTCCCCGTGAAAACTCCCAAGCAATGCTGTAAGGGCTTTGTTCACTTCCGATTTGGCGGATTCACGGGTCGCGCCGTACACCGTAAATCCGAACTCGGGCGATCGACAGGCCCAGTGATCAGATCTGTTCTCGGTTAGAACTGCAATTCGCAGTAAGACTCTAGCCATGGTAGCGAGCCTATCCCAGTGCTGGAAGGCTATGTCCGTTTGATCGGGGATTACAAGATGGATCCCACTGTTTGAATTGTAACATCGCTTGTGATAATTTTGAGCGCACCCACGACCGCCCACTGAGGGGTTCAACATGCCCGCCAACATCCACGACGACCTGTTCTCCGCCGAGGCGATTCGCGATCCGTACAGCTATTTTGGAGCGTTGCGGTCGGAAGCGCCGGTGCACTGGAATGAGCAATATCAGATGTGGGTGGTGACCAGCTATGAGCAGTTGGTCTGGACGGCCCGGCATCCCGAGTACTTTTCCTCGGAAGTCGCGCTGCGGGACAACGCCCCGCCTTCTCCGTCAATCCCCGAAGAAGACATGGAACTATTCGCTGCGGTGCGTCAGTGGAGAGCGGCCCAGTTCACCCAGAACGACGGCGCGAAACACAAGGAAAAGCGCAAGATTGTCCATGGGTATTTCACGCCCAAGGCCATGGAGACCTGGCGTCCGCTGGTGCGTCAAACGGTGAATGACCTGCTGGACGAGTTGCAGGGCGCCGGGCGGATGGACGTGATGCACGACTTCGCCACGCCGCTCACGTACAGCATCATCGCGGGCCTGATGGACATCCCGCCCAGCGACCGGGCCTTCGTCAAGGAGCTGTGCGGGCGGATGTGCGGGTTCGACGGCAACCAGCCCGACCGGATCAGGATGTATGCCGAAGGCGTGCAGGCGGTAACCGACTACCTGGCGCCCATCGTGGCCGAACGGGTCCGGGAGCCGGGCGATGACCTGCTGTCGGTGATCTGCAAGGGCGAGATCATGGGGGCGTACACCCGCGACGAGGTCCTGGCCAACGCCCTGTTGCTGCTGGTGGCCGGCCACGAAACCACCAACGATCTGATTTCCAACGGAGTGCTGGCCTTCGCTCAACACTCCGACCAGTTCGACCTGCTGAGAACCGACCCCGACGCCCACATCGTAAACGCGGTCGAGGAAGTGCTGAGGTTCGACTCGCCGCTGAAGTCGATCCAGAGAGTCGCGACGCAGAACGTGGAGATGAGCGACGGGCAGCGAGTGGGCAAGGATGATCGCGTGCGGTGGGTGATCTCATCCGCCAACCGAGACCCCGAGGTTTTCGATGACCCCGACGGGCTCGACATCACGCGAAGCCCGAACCCTCACGTCTCCTTCGGCAGCGGTGTACACCATTGCCTGGGAGCGACCCTGGCCCGGCTGGAGGGGCAGGAAGCCTTCGCCGAACTGGCCCGCCGGTTCGAAGGGTTTGAGCTGGAGACCGATCCGAACGAACTGGAATACCTGCCCAGCGTGGGGCAGCGCACCTTGTTGAACCTGCCGGTTGCGACACGCTGACCACCGGCCGCCGCTTGCAAAACCCGCGAACATTTTCATTCGCCTGACCATCACGAGGAGGTTACCCCGATGGCCCGACAGCTAAAAATCACCGTGGATTACAACGTGTGCGTGGGCAACGCCATGTGCGAGACCTTCGCGGAAAACACTTTCGGACTGAATGACGACCGGCAGTCCTATGTGAAGGACCCAGCCGGTGACCCGGAGGAAACCATTATCGAGGCGGCGGAGAACTGCCCGGTGACGGCGATTACCGTGGAGGACGCGGAGACCGGAGAAATCCTGTTCCCGTAGACGGCCGCAACAGAATCGCATCCCCTGGGGGCGAATTACCGTTCGCCCCTACATTTTTGCGATCACTTCCTCGCCAAACCTGCGAATGATGTCCGCCGGGTCGTGACTGATGGCGGTGATCTGCAGGACATCTGCGCCGGACTGGCTGATCTGGCCGACCTTAGCGCGACATTCCTCTGGCGTGCCGACGACGGCGAACCGGTCGGCCAGATAGTCGGTCACACCAAGCTCGTCGGACAGGGCCGCGTTGCGGGTCTCGCCAACCTGCTCGTGCTCGGCCGGGACGTACTCTCCCTGGATGATCTGCATGGCCTCGTGAAGCTCAGGCGGGACGTGCTTGCCTTCAAGCGTGAAGCGGAAGGCGTGGTGAGCGCTGGCGGCCAGTGCCATGCGGATTTCTTCGATGGCGTCGGCGCGATCGTCGGCGATGTTGCACTTGGCGAAAGCCCAGACTTCGGTGGCTCCCACCGGCTTTCCGGCGTCGGTCTCGCCTTCCCGGATGCTCGACACCGTGTCGTCCAATATCTCCGGCGTGAGCCCGGTGTGGATCATGACGCGGTCGGCAATGGCGCCGGCCATGCGCAGGGTCCGCGGCCCTTCGGCCGACATCATGATGGGCACGGGTTCGCGGCTCCAGCGCACGTGGGCCTCGCGGCCCAGGTACTCCGCGTTTTCGCCGGACAGGAAAGCTCGAACGGCGGTGATGTACTCGCGGAGCGCGCGCATCCGGGCCGGCCGGAGCCCCAGGTTCAGAATTGCGCTGTCGCCGGTGCCGATGCCAAGAAAGGCCCGCCCCTCGGACAGTTCGTGCAACGATGCGATGGCCGAGGCGGTCACGGCCGGGTGCCGGGTCAATGGGTTGGTGACGGACGGGCCCAGGTGAACTCGCGACGTGTCGGTGGCGGCCACAGCCAGCGAGACGAAGAGCTCACGAAAAAGCGATTGGGAGTCGGCAACGCCGATATAGTCGAACCCCACGTCCTCGGCCAGGCGCACGTGGCGGCGGAACGATTCATAGGAACTGGGTAGAAGCGTTACGCCGTACTTCATTGCTCGTTGGGACCGGGTGCCAAGTCGAGAGGCGATCAGCTATAACGCAGGCGGGGGCCCACGGTGGCCTGGTAACCCTCGAAGTTGCGGCGGGTCTCCGAGATGCTGTCGCCGCCGAACTTCTCCATGAAGGCATCGGCCAGTACCAGGGCAACCATTGCCTCGCCGATGACGCCGGCCGGCGGCGCCTGGCACACGTCGCTGCGCTCGAAATGGGCCTGGACCGGCTCACCGGTATCCAGGTCCACCGACGGCAGCGGGTTATGCAGGGTGGCAATGGGCTTGATGACAAACCGGGCCACCAGGGGCGGGCCGCTGGTCATACCGCCTTCGGTTCCGCCAGCGCGGTTGGTCCTGCGCTGCCAGGGGTTGTCCGGATCGGTTACCGGCTCGATGACATCCTGGAACTCGGAGCCCCAGGCGTCCATCAACTCCCAGCCAGGGCCGATGCTGACGGCCTTGACGGCGTTGATGCTCATGAGCGCCTGAGCGATCTTGGCGTCGATCTTGCGATCCCAGTGGACATGGGACCCGAGGCCGATGGGCACGTTTTCCGCGATGACTTCCACCGTGCCGCCGACGGTGTCGCCGGCATCCCGCGCGGCGTCCACCTCGGCCATCATCAGATCGGCAGCCTTGTGGTCGGCGCAATGGACGGGCGATTCTTCCACCGCGTCCCAGTCGATGGCGTCGTGTTCCGGAGGATCGGCGTGGATTCGGCCAATGGAAATGACGTGGCTGTGCAGCTTGATGCCGAATTCCTCAAGCAGGCGCATAGCCACGGCGCCGGCGGCCACGCGTCCGGCGGTCTCCCGGGCGGAAGCGCGCTCCAAGGAGTTGCGGACGTCGTGGAACCCGTACTTCATCGCGCCGGGCAGATCAGCGTGGCCGGGGCGAATTCGAGTGACGCGCTGGTTGCGGCCTTCCTGGGATGGATTCTCGACGTACTCGACGGCCATGGCGTCCTGCCAGTTGACCCAGTCCCGGTTCTCGAGCAGCATACCGATGGGGCTGCCGAGGGTGTACCCGTGGCGAACGCCGGTCTGGATGTGGGCATGGTCGCGCTCGATCTGCTGACGCCCGCCGCGACCATAACCGCGCTGACGACGACCCAGATGGTGAGCAATGTACTCCTCATCCAGCGGCAGGTAGGCTGGCACGCCCTCAACGATAATCATCAAGCCCTGACCATGGGACTCGCCGGCCGTAAACCATCGTATCATCGAGTTATAGCCTCCTGGAATCGGGCTACGGTACCTGGGTTTCGCGTTCGCGCATCGCAGCCATGGCCGCTTCCATCATCACTGACACCGGCGCGCGCCTCTCCAGCCACAGCTCAAAAGACGCTGCGCCCTGATAAACCAGCATTGAGATGCCGCCCAGGGTCGGGGCTCCAACCGAGTGCGCCTCCCTGAGCAGCGGGGTCAGCATGGGATTATACACGAGGTCGTAGACCAGAGCCGTCGGCGGGATCCGCGCCGCCGCCATGGGCGAAGCGGATTCGTCGGGTCCGTGGTGCATGCCCAGCGACGTGCAGTTGACAATGAGGTCGGTTTCCCGGGGAACGCCGTCCGTCGCCAGGGCGTTCAGCTCAACGGCCCGGGCGGGCACATCGCGGTTGGCGGCGAGGTCGGCCAGCGCTGCGGCGCGCTCCAGGGTACGGTTCGCGATGACGAGCTCTGCGACGCCGGCCCGGAGCAGCGCCTGCACCACGCCGCGCGCCGATCCACCGGCTCCCAGGATCAGTGCGCGTTTGCCGGCGGGATCCAGACCGGCCGACTCGCGGAGCGCCCGAAGGAAACCGTAGCCGTCGGTGTTGTAGCCGACCAGGCGGCCGCCGCGGTTGACAATGGTGTTTACGGCCCCTGCCTCGGCCGCCCACTCGTCAATCTCGTCCAGGAACGGCATCACCGCCTCCTTGTGCGGAACGGTGACGTTGATCCCCCGCGCGGGGTCGGAACGGAGGGAGGCGACGAAATCGGCAACCAAATCAGGCGGGACCTCGTAGGGTAGGTATTGGTGATCGACCGCGAGATGGTCCAACCCGGCCTGCTGGAACCGCGGGGAAACGGAGTGGCCGATGGGATAGCCGATGATGCCGAGAGTGGAGTTAATCTTCATGCCAGACCGTGGCCAACCCGGAACACAACCGGAGGTGGAGTCGCGACATTCTACCAGAGAGCAGAAAGCCCCGGAGGTTGTATTCCTCCGGGGCCGAAAGAGCGTCGCTGCGCGCTAGTTGGGCACATTCAGGTTGCGGATTTCGCGGCAGCCGGTGGAAGTCCTCGGCGTATCCACTCCGGTGTCGTCGCTACCGATAAAGATATCGAAGAACTGATCGAACTCGGTGATGGAAAGCTGGTACCGGCCATCCCGATCGGACCTGGCGTCAGCCACGACCCGGTTGTTGCCGTCTTTGCTGATGGCCAGGATCGGCGCGTTGAAGACCGGCTCTCCCGCATCGGTAACGATGCCAACGACGACGCACGGGATCTGGCTCGCCGGGTTGCCAATGGGAGTGGAGGTAGGAACCGCGGTTGGAGCCGGCATGGCCGTGGGCTCAGGAGTGCTGGTGGGCATCGGGGTCGGCGTAGGCACAGGGGTAGCCGTGGGTCGCGCCGCCTCGGCCGCGGCTAACCTGGCGGTGACGGTCGCCGCCAGGTCTGGCGTCGGCTCGGGCGTAGGAGGCTCCGGGGTATTGGTTGGTGGTATGGGAGTTTCGGTGGGAACCGCTGCTGCGACGGCGGCGGCGGCAATGGTGGCCGCGAGGTCGGGAGTAGAAGTGGGTTCAGGCTCTTCCCCACCTCCAAAGAAACAGCCGGTGGTGGCAGCGATGACAAGTACGGCGATTACACCTAAAATCGAAAACCGTGCGACGTTGCGTGACATCGAGGGACTCCTGCTCAGGGCGATATATATATCCACGGAAGATATTTTGCCAGTTTGAGACTCTGGATGCTCCAAGCGTCGCGTGCAGATTATGGCAATCTTGGGTCAGACACCGAGCTGAGCGATGATGTCTTCAATGCGTTGGCGCTCCTCGGCAAGCGAGCGCAGCCGTTGACGTTCGTTTTCAACCACCTCAGCACGGGCTTTGGAAACGAAATTGGGATTTGCCAACAACTGCTCCTTGCGGGTTTCGTCCTGACGCTTGGACTCCAACTCGCGGTGCAGCCGGTCGGACTCCGCCTGCAGGTCAACCCCCTCAAGGGGCAGACGCACGACCAGCGGGTTGACCACCAGGCTGACTCCTGAGGTCGGATCCGAGTCTCCTGCGTCCAGCACGCGCAACGGTTCCACACGGGCCAGGGCGCAGATCACCTCCTTCTCCTCCTCTACGACGGCCCTCATCCCGTTGGTTTCAATCGCGGCCTCCAACTTCTGGGCCGCGGGAATCCGCAATTGGGCGCGCATATTGCGCACTGCCCGCACCGTCTGCATCACGATTTCCACGTCAGCCTCGGCGTCCGGAGCCGAGCGCGGAGCGTCCACCCGGGGATAGGAGGACACCATGATGGAGTCGGCTATTCCGACGTCCGGTGCGGCGACCCGTGCGGTGAGGTTCTGCCAGATCTCCTCGGTGACGAAGGGCATGAACGGGTGCAGCAGGCGAAGCAACCGCTCCAGCACGTGAACCAGCGTGGTCGCGGCGGCGGTGGCGTCCACGGAATTACCGGCGCGGAGCCTGACCTTGGCCATCTCGATGTACCAGTCGCAAAAGTCGTTCCAGGCAAAATCGTAGATCTTCTGCTGCGCCTCGCCCAGTTCAAATGCGCCCAGCGCCTGGTTCACGGTTACAGTGAGATCGTCCAGACGGCTGACGATCCAACGGTCCTCGCGGTGGGTCGGATCCGGCAGGTGATACCAGTCGCCGGGGTGGTCTTCGCCCGAACCCGACCTGGATTCGATCACGCTGATCACGTAGCGCGCGGCGTTCCAGATCTTGTTGGCGAAATTGCGGGCCGATTCCAGTTTTTCATCGCTGAGCCGAAGGTTGTTACCGGGCGCGGTACCCGTGGTCAAGGCGAAACGCAAGGCGTCGGTACCGTATTGCTCCAGCAGATCCAGCGGATCCAGGGTGTTGCCGCGGGTCTTGCTCATCTTCTGGCCCTCGGCGTCAAGGACCATGCCGTGAAGGTACACCGAACGGAACGGGACGTCGCCCGTATTTTCGATGCCCAGCATGATCATACGGGCGACCCAGAAGAACAGGATGTCGTACCCCGTTTCCAGCACGGAGTTGGGGTAGAAGTATTGCAGGTCCGCCGACTCAGCATCCGGCCATCCCAGGGTCGAATGGGGCCAGAGCCCGCTGCTGAACCAGGTGTCCAGGACGTCGCTTTCCTGTTCGATGTTGGCGCTGCCGCACTTGGGACACGCCGTCGGGTCGTCGACGTGCGCGGACTGATCACCACACGCACCGCAGTACCAGACCGGAATCCGATGTCCCCACCAGAGCTGCCGGCTGATACACCAGTCCCTGATGTTCTCCAGCCAGTTCAGATACACCCGAGAGAACCGGTCCGGCACGATTTCGACGTCCCGGTTGACCACGGCGCGGTAGGCGTTGCCGGCGATGGTGCCCGGCTCGTTGTGCTTGCCCACATTCAGGAACCATTGCAGGCTGATGAGGGGTTCGACCACCTCATTGCAGCGCTGGCAGTGGCCCACCGAGTGGTGGTAGTCTTCCACCCCCTCCAGCACCCCGATGGCTTCGAGCTCGGCGACCACGGCCGTCCGGGCGGCGAAGCGTTCCATTCCGGCGTATTTCGGGCCGGCCTCGTCGGTCATGCAACCGTCGAACCCGATTATGGTGACTATGGGCAGGTTATGTCGTTCGCCGATTTCGAAGTCGACAATGTCGTGGCCGGGGGTAACCTTCAGCGCGCCGGTCCCGAACTCCATCTCAATGGCGGTGTCGCCCACCACCGGGATCTGGCGGCCCACGATGGGCAGCGTGACCATGCCGCCAACCTTGTCGCTGTAACGTTCGTCGTCGGGGTGAACCGCGACGCCGGTGTCACCCAGCATCGACTCGGGTCGCGTGGTGGCCACGGTGATCCCGTCCGCGGGATTGTCGGCGGACGGGTAGCGAATGCGGTAGAGCTTGCCGTCCTGCTCCTCGTAATCGACCTCGAGATCGGAAAGGGCAGTGGCGCAGCGCGGGCACCAGTTGATGATCCGCTCGTGACGGTAGATCAGGCCCTTATTGAACAGGTTCACGAAGGTGGTCCGAACGGCGTGGACCGGACCTGGATCCAGCGTGAAACGGAGCCGGGACCAATCGCAGGAAGCGCCCAGGCGGCGATGCTGCTCGTCGATAGTGTTCCCGTACATGCGGACCCACTCCCAGACGCGTTCCTCAAACTTCTGGCGGCCCAGGTCGTGCCGGCTGGTGCCTTCGGCAGCCAGGGCGCGTTCGACCACCCACTGAGTCGCGATCCCGGCATGGTCCTTGCCGGGCAACCATAAGGTCGGATCGCCGCACATCCGGTGCCAGCGGGCCAGGGAGTCCTGGAGGCTGGCGGTGAGGGCGTGGCCCAGGTGCAGTTCCCCCGTCACGTTGGGCGGGGGCATGACCACGCAAAATGGTTCGCGGTCAGGGTCAATGCGCGGTACGAAGTGTCCAGCGTCCCACCAGGTCTGGTAAATACGCTGTTCGACAGAGGCAGCGTCGTAGGCACGGGGCATGGCGGAAGCAGAGGCAGTCATCGTACCGTCCCATAAGTCAGCGCCAGTTGGGTCGCTTGTCCGACCTCGTCCGGCGACAGGTCCGTTTTTGGCGATAATTCGAAAAAATGGTAGCACCGGCCAAACGGGATTGTCCACACGGGGCCGCGTTCCATGGTTTGCGCAAAGCCAATCCCGGCGGAAACGGTCATAAGCGGGATTTACCGGATTGTAAGATTTTCAGGATGTTCATGAAATCCGGAAAATGCGTTAGTACTGGCGATCCTGTTTCCGACAATACTCTTGCACAAGGCCTGAACCTCGTTTGCGGCTCTGCTGCACGGGCAGCCGCGCTTCGGTGTCGACCGGGCGGCAGCCGGAGTCGCCCGTGCCAGAGACCGGCGGGTGCGCCAAAAGGGTGGACAGGCGTAGTTGACCACGGCGCCCGCCCATGGGTAGACCGATCAGCCGGCGCGTCGCAGCCTGGGGTCGAGGTAGTCCCGCAGCCAGTCGCCGAAGAAGTTGAACGCCATTACGACGACCGTGATCACCAATCCGGGGAACAGCGCGATCCACCACGCCTGGGTCAGGAACTCGCGGCCCTCCGCAACCAGGATGCCCCAGGCCGGATCACCAGGGGCGAGGCCCAGGCCCAGGAAGCTCAACGAGGCTTCCAGCAGGATGACCTGGCCGATGCTGACGCTGGTCAGTACCATGAGGGTGTTGATGACGTTGGGGAACAGGTGGCGCCAAACGATCATGCCGGGCGACACGCCGTAGATCTGGGCCAGTACCACGAAGTCCCGGTCGCGTATGGCGAGAACTTCACCCCGAATCATTCTCGCGAACCGCGCCCACTGGGTGGCCGCGATGGCGATCATCACATTCCATACGCCGGTGCCCAGATAGGTGACGATCAACAGCGCCACCAGGATTGACGGGAAGCCCAATACCGCGTCGGTGATGCGCATCAGCACAGAGTCGGCCCACCGGCCGGAGTAGCCGGACACCAGCCCGACGACGGTGCCGGCAAGGATGGCCACGACCATTGATGGGGCGGTCACCTGAAGCATGGTGCGGGCGCCGTAGATCAGGCGACTGAGCATGTCCTTGCCCAGCCGGTCGGTGCCCAGGATATGCTCGGAACTGGCGAACGGCGGCTGCAGCTTGTTGCGCACGTCGTTGGAGCGCGGATCGTGGGGGGCAACCAGGTTGGCGAACGCCGCGCAGAATACAATGATCAGCAGGATCGCGATGGGTATCCAGGGCAGCCGCGCATCCTTGATACGCTGCGCCAGGGACACGGGAGCGCGCTGGTCAAGAACTAGCGCCGGATTTTCTGCAGCCAAGCTTGCCCTCCCGTTGGGAAATGCTAGTTCATCCGAACCCGAGGGTCGGCGTAACCATAGAGAATATCAACGACCAGCGCGGTCAGGATGTAGGCCGCGCCCGAGACCATGATGGCCCCTTCCACCTGCGGGAAGTTATTGGAGAGCACGCCCTCCAGCAGCATCAGGCCGACGCCCGGCCAGGCAAAAACCACCTCGACGACTACCGACCCGTTGAGCAATCCGGCGAGGCTGATCCCGCCGAAGGTGATTACCGGTATGAGCGCGTTGCGGGCGGCGTGTTTCCAGATGACCACCCGGTCGTTCATGCCCTTCACCTGGGCAAACATCACGTAGTCGCTATCCAGCACTTCCAACATCGCCGATCGGGCCAGGCGCATGATGGCGGCGATGATGGCCAGCGCCAGCACGAAGGCGGGCAGGATCAGGTGGGCCAGCATGTTTGGGATTTGCGACCATGATGGGAACCACCCGGTCATATCTCCTCTGCCGAAAGCCGGCAGCCACCCCCAGTATCCCGCGAACACAATGATGAGCATGATGGCCACCCAGAACTGGGGCGCCGCCATGCCGAAAATCGCGAAAGCCTTGCACACGCGGTCCAGTATGGTATCCCGTTTCACCGCCGATATGATCCCGAGCGGTACCCCGACGCCTATGGCCAGGACAGTGGCCGTTACCGCCAGATGCACCGTGGCCGGGATCCGTTCCAGCAAGATCTCCTTGACAGGTCTCCGGGCGGTGAAGGAGTTGCCAAAGTCCAGCCGGACCGCCTTGATCAGGAAATTCCAATACTGGACGATGAATGGTTTGTCCAACCCGTAGGCGGCTTTCTGCGCCTCGTAAACCGATTCGTCGTGTTCCGCAGAAATGGGCAACAGGAACCGCGCCGGGTCGCCGGTCAGGTGAACGCTGCCGAAAACCACGAAACTCAGGGCGATCAGGGTGACCACCCCTTCTCCGATGCGGCGCAGGATATATGCAGTCATAATCTTACTAAGCTATCAACGAAGATTCAGTTAGGGGGAAGACCGGCGCCGTCCGATTGTGGGCGACGCCGGTCGTCCGTATCCGTTCCGGCTCGCTTACTTCAGCTTCACCGTCCAGATGGCGGTCACGTAGGGAACCAGGCTCCAGGGCTCGTAGGATGCCACGTCGGCGCCCAGGCCCCACGGAACGTTGGTGTTGAACCCGTCGCCCCAGTAGGTTTGGTCCTTCAGGTAGGCGTACATCTCGGCATACGAGGCGCTGCGGGTGTCGGCGTTCAGGTCGGAGAGACCCTTTTGCACGACCGGGGTGGTGGTGCTGGCCCAGGGCTCATTCTCCCAATTGTCCACTGCGCGCCAGGCGATGTCGGGGTTGAGAAACCCGCCCTGGGTGATGGAGGTGCCGTCGAACCGGGCCTCGTTGGTGCGCACCAGCACGTCTCCGGGGTACTCGCGGTTGTTCCACGCCTGGCGAGTGGCCGCGGCGTCGCCAACCGTGACATCGACGTCCCAACCCAGTTCGCTCCAGAAGTCCTTGTAGAGCTGGGCCAGGTCGGGCAGCAGCGGCAGGTCGCCGGCTTCCCAGGTGTAGATGGTAAAGGAAATCTGCTCGCCGTTGGCATCAGTGCCGTCGCCACCGTCGGCTCCGCCGTAGCCGATGGACTTGAGGAGTTCCTTGGCCTTGTCGACGTCGTAGGCGCGCGGCCGCAGGTCTTCGCTCCAACCCAGGGAGTTCGGGGTCACGTGGGCCCAGCTGTCGGCGTTTACGGACTCAGGCGAGTAGAGGCCGTTGACGATGGCATCCTTGTCGATGGCGTGCTCGGCGGCCTGCCGCGCCTCAACGGGGAAGCACCACAGCTCTTCGACCCAGCAGTCCACGTACACCACCCAGTTGTAGGACGACTCCTTCTGCCACGCGATGGATGCGCCGTCGATGCTCTGGAGGTCGGGGATCATGTTGATATTGGACTCGATGAGCTGGGCCTGACCGTTGCGCAACGCTGCCAGGCGCCCCGGCGGCTCCGGAACCACCTCAATGGTCAACGTATCGAACGTGACGCGGCGGTCCTCGTCGTACCCATTCTCGGGAGTCCAGAAGAAATCATCGAACTTCTCGAAAGAGTACTTCTGCTCCAGCACGAAGTCCGTCACTTTCATGGCGCCGATGCCGATGGGGTCAGCTTCATAGCCCTCGAATCCAGTCGCCCCGGCGCGGTCGCGCATGGTGGCTTCCGGCACGATCATGGGGCTGGCGCCCTGGGAGTTTTCCGACCAGTTGAAGGCAAAGTCCAGGCGCACGGTCTTGAAGGTGACCTGCACCTGGTCGTCCGCCGGCCCCTTGGAGACACCCTCGATCAAATTGGCCAGCGCCACGTCGCGGGGTTCATAGTATCCGGCGTCCAGCAGTTGGAAGGCTTCTGCGCCCACCCGGCTGTTCAAATTGAAATACACGTCGTCGCGGGTGATCACGTTGCCGTCGTGGGCGGTGATGAACCCTTCGTTGACACCGAAGGTCCAGACCTTGCCGTCCTCACTGACCGACCAGTCCTTGGCCACGGCCGGAGTCAGTTCACTGCCGCCCTTGCCGCCCACCAGAGCGACCTGGAAGATCCGCTGGAACTTGAGGTCTTCACCCTCGGTCAGCAACGGATCGAATTTGCCGTTGCCGATGTTGGTGACCAGCAGAGTGACGTGGCCGCCGGCTTCCTCGGCCATCATTGCCGCGGTGGCTTCCGGCATGGCGGTGGGCGCCGCTGACTCGGAGCTCGCTGGCGCGGCAGTGGGAGCGGCGGCCGGAGCGGCCGGGGCCTCGGACGCGCCGCCGCAGGCGACGGCGGCGATCAGGCCTGCTCCCAGGCCCAACGCGGACAGCAGCCGCAGGTTAAAATATCGTCTCAATCCCATTGTTTGGTGTACCCTCCTGATTTGCTGAACGGGCAGACAGCACGTCCTGCCGTCGTGCCGCCGCTTTACGGATGCCGGACGATTAAACGAGGATGCCGCCTTGTTGTCAAGTTACGATTACGAAATCTTCCAAACCGTGAGCGAATTCCAACAACAATTGTGCTAGCATGGCTACCGCAAGCTTCTGACGCCGAGACAACATGAAGGCGGCCGGAAAACGATCATGTTCACTCCCACCAAGCTGTTTTACATCATCAGCGCGGCCGTAATCGGCAGCGCGGCCGGCGGCTACGTCGCCTGGGCCATCGCCGCGCGCTTCGCCAGGATCGCCGAATTGAACGACCGGGCCATCGTCGAGCCCCACGTGTTGGTCGTGCTGTGCGTGACCGGTGGGCTGCTGGCTTTTCCGTTGGGAGCCGCGGCCGGGCTTTTCGGCGCCGTGTTGATAAACCGGACGGTGGAATCCCTGCGCCGGTCCCAGGGCAGCGGAGGTGAAGCCGACAACGTCTCGTGGGTGACACAGCGAGGAACCACGGACGACCGCCCCGGCGAGTAGGCCCGGTATAATCGGCGTCAATCCGCATCATCCAGGAGTTGTCTCATGCCTCAGTTCGTGCGCGTTTTCACCGGTCCCGACGGCCAGTCCCGTCTCGAGCATTACGAGCCGCCCTTCGAGGATTTCCTGGACACCGAGGGAGCATACGGTCGGGGCACCCCCATGCAGGCAACCAGCGGCCTGACCATCCGCATCTCGCCCCCCGACTACTTCCTGGATTTCCACTGCGCCCCACGGAGGCAGTACACCGTGACCCTCGCCGGCCAGGCCGAGATCGGGCTGAGCGACGGCACCACGCATCGGGTCGGACCCGGAGACGTCCTGCTGGCCGAGGACCTCACGGGCGCGGGGCACACCACCCGCGTGGTCGGAGGCGAGGAAAGGGTCTACCTGGTTATTCCCCTGGTGGATTAGGCGGCCGGCCCCGCATCCGTCCAGAGTAGTTGAGGCAATGGTGTCCTGCGCTCCGCCGGGGCTGACAACCGTCGGGGCATCGCCGCCGTGATGTCGGAATAGCCCCGTGCGCGGGCTGACGGACCGCCTGTACTCCGCCGGTGAACCGGGCGGGATCTTCTACGGGTGGTGGGTACTCTCCGCGTCCGTTGTCCTGGGGTTCTTCGCTTTCGGGGTGGTGATCCCGGGCTATCTGGCGTTCTCGGTTCTCGTTCGGGATGAGCTGGGATTGACCTCCGGCCAGTCGGCCTTCGTCGTCGGAGCGGCATGGGGAGTGGGCGACGTCACGTCGCTGGCGGCCGGGTGGCTGGCCGACCGCTACGGCGCACGGCGATTGATCCTGGCCGGGGGTCTGCTCGCGGGTTTGGGGTTCGCCGCACTGGGTTTCGTCGACTCGTTCTGGGGCATCGTCGCGGTCTACTCGGTGACCGCTTCGGTGGGCCGGGGTCTCGGAATCTTCCCGAACCTGATGACGGTGGTCAACCAGTGGTTCGAGCGGCGCAAGGCCTTTGCGTTGGCGGTTATCAATACCGCCGTCATGGGCGGAGCGGCGGCCATCCTGCCGGCGCTGAGCGCCGCCGCGGAGCAGTTCGGCTGGAGGCCCACGGCGATAGTTGCCGGCATCCTGGTGTGCGCCCTGACCCTACCGGCCGCGGCGATCATCCGCAGTCGGCCCGAGGACCTGGGGCTGCAGCCCTACGGCGCGGGCGAGATCGACGCCAACCCGGCCCGGAGAGGATCGAGACTCGCCGGAACCGCCGGCTCGCAACGACTGGACTACTCAGCTACCCAGGCGCTGGTTACGCTTTCATTCTGGGCGCTGACGGTGGGCGCCGCGCTGCGCACAATTCCGTCCGACGTCCTGGTGATCAACCAGATTCCCATCCTGATCTGGAAAGGGGTGGCGCCGGCCCGCACATCGATCTACCTGTCGATCACCTATTTCGCCACCATCCCGGCCCGTTTCGGCATGGGTCTGGCCGCCACATGGGCGTCGCCTCGCTGGCTGCTGAGCGGCGCGATGGCCCTGGTCGGCCTTTGCTCCGTCGCCGCCCTGGTGCTGGACGGCGATGCGGTGGCCTGGTTCCTGATCGTTTCCTCGGCCACCGGACAAGGAGTGAGCGCCCTGGCCTGGATCACCGTGGGCGAATACTACGGCCGACGCAGCTTTGGGACGCTGGTGGGCGTGATGACCCTGTTCTACGGCATCAGCGGGCCCGTGGTCCCCGCGACGGCAGGATGGGTGTTCGACCGCACCGGCAGCTTCGTACCCGTCCTGATGGCCGTTGGCGTGTTGCAGGCGATATCGGCGGGAGCGTTCCTGCTGGCAAAGCGGCCCGTCAGCCCCGAGCCAACCGAGGGATAGCTACCCGGGGCGATTCGCCAGCAAATTCTTCGCATGAATGAATAGGACGGCAGGCACCGTTGTCAGAAGCAGCATTTTCAGGACTCAGGGGTTATCAGGATTGGAGCCGTTCCACGATGGAGATCTCCCAATCCCGTCAAATCACAAAATCCCGTGAATCCCGCTTCTGACGATTTCCTAACCCCTGCAATCAGTCCAGGGCGAACCCCTCGTAGCCGTTTTCCGCCACCTCGGCGCGCTTGGCCCGCATGGCCGGGGCGGTGTCCGGGGCAGTGAGCAGGACGCGAGCCTTGCCGGGGATGTTAGCGCCCACGAACCAGGAGTCGGCCTGGGTGCGCAGGATGTTCTCGCCGCCTTCCCTCATGTGCTGCACCCACGCCTCCTCGGCCTCGGGAGTCGCCATGATGCGCTGGCGCCCGCTGTCCCGGACGTGGGCCATGGCGTCGGTGACCCACTCCACCAGCGGCTCCGCGGAACGGGGGAAGTTGCCCACGGACGCGGCGTTGATGGTGAACAGGTTGGGGAAGCCGTAGCTGGACATTCCCATGTAGGTGCGCGGGCCGTTGGCGAACTTTTCCCTGAGCACCTCGCCGCCCATGCCCTCGATGTGGATCAGGTTGAGAGGGCCGGTGACGGCGTCGTAGCCGGTGGCGAAGATGATGACGTCCAGTTCGTGCTCGTCGCCGCTCTCCAACTGGATGCCCCTGGGGTTCAGGCGCGCGATGGGGTCCTCACGGACGTCCACCAGCAGGACGTTGTCGCGGTTGTAGACCTCGTAGTAGCCGCTTTCGCAGGGCAGCCGCTTGGAGCCGAACATGTGGTTCTTGGGCACCAGCTTCTCGGCGACTTCGGGGTCGTGCACCCGCTCACGGATCTTGTTGCGGACGAACTCGGCGTAGTCCTCATTGGCCTCGCCGGGCATCATGATGTCGTAGAAATTGGACAGCCACTTCTTGAAACCCGGCTCCGCCCACAGCCGCTCGTACTGCTCCAGCTTTTCATCCTCGGAAACCGCCAGCGCGGAACGGGGATCAAACTCGTGCATGAAGGAGCCGGGAGTGGCCAGGCACTGTTCGAAAATCTCGGGGTAGTGGCTCTTGATGTAGTCCTGGGTATCCCGGTCAATGACGGCGTTGCGCAGAGGCACGCAGTAGTTGGCAGTCCGCTGGAAGACCGTCAGGTGGGAGACTTCGTCCACGATTTCGGGGATCAACTGAACGGCGGTGGCGCCGGTTCCGATGACGCCGACGCGCTTGCCCGCCAGGTCCATTCCCTCCTTGGGCCAGCGGTTGGTGTGACACCACGCCCCTTCGTAGCTCTCCAGCCCCTCGAAATCCGGTACGTAGCGGGCCGACAGGATGCCGATGGCGGTGATGACAAACTGCGCGCGGGCCTGGTACCCGTCGTCGGTGGTGACGTTCCACCGGTTGCCGGCCTCGTCATAGATCAGGGAGGCCACCCGGGAGTTGAACCGTATGTCGCCGCGCAGGTCGAACTTGTCGGCCACATAGTTCAGGTAGCGCTCGTTTTCGGGCTGGGCGGAGTAGTGTTCCTTCCACTCCCACTCCTCCAGCAGTTCCTCGGAGAAGGAGTAGCCGTAGGTGTAGCTCTCGGAGTCGAAGCGCGCCCCGGGGTAGCGGTTCCAGTACCAAGTGCCGCCGACACCGTCGCCTTCCTCGAGGGATCTCACCGAGAACCCCAACTGGCGCAGCCGGTACAGGGAGTACAATCCCGTGACACCAGCGCCGATGACGACAACGTCGAATTCCTCCACGCCTCCGGCGGAATGTCCATTGGAAGACGTTTGCTGCAACGATGTAGTCATGAATCCCTCCTATTAGCCTCTTGACACGCGTCGCCCAAAAAGTGTGTACGGTGGGCCGATTATACACCGGAAACCGGCTCGCGGCGGCGGCTACATAGCAGTCTTCTGCAATCGCTGGTACGACGGCAATAAACTTACATCGATGCACAGGATGGGCATGATTTTGACCAAGCGCGATAGCAGCCAAAATTGCGCCATGATCAGGAGGTCGGCACAGTTAACACATCAAATGCAACCCTGTTCATCCTGTGCGTCGACGTAAGATCGAACCGAACGCTTGCCGGCAGCAGCGATCAGCCCCGGTGCTATACTGCGCGCCAGATTGACAAACCGGCGACGCTGCCGAGCGTCCCGCTGAACGGAGCAGAGAGATGGCGACGAGAAAAAAGGGCGATGGCCTGTTGCTGGTCTACAGCGACGTGGCCGCCGAGCACGACGAGGAATACAACCGCTGGTACAACGAGGAACACATCCCGGAGCGTCTGTCGATACCCGGCGTGCTGGACGCCGCGCGCTATGAGGCGGTCCAGGGCGGCCCCAGGTACCTGGCAGTCTATGAACTGGATAGCCACGAGGCCTGGTACTCTGACGAGTGGCAGAAGTGGCTGAATGAGCCGACCGAGTGGTCGCGGCGAATGTCTCCCAGCGTGATCGGCACGGAGTACATCCGCAACCTGTACAAACGAGTGCACCCGGCAGAGCTGTCGGAAGAGACCGCCCAGGCCGGCATGTCGCGGTTGATTCTGGTGGGCCGGATGTCCATCCCGGACCACCTTGAGGAAAAGTGGAACGACGCCTACAACAACGAACGGCTGCCGATGGCCGTCGACATACCCGGCTACATCCGTGCCCGTCGGTTCCAGGCGGTGATGGGCGAGCCCAAGTACGCGACGGTCCACGAGATGGAGTCGCTGGAAATTGCGGAGAGCGAGGCCTGGAGGAACTGGAGCACCATCGTCACGCCGGTCTGGACCCACGAGGTGCGCCCGCACATGGTTCACGGCGAGGGATCGCCGGGGGTGTACCAAAGGATTTTTCCGGAGTAGCGCTTTATCAATTCGCCCCCGGGCTGTAACATTAAGCCACTTGGGAGATAGACCATGACAACGCTAAACGTGCAAAGTGGCGGTACAGAAGTGCAACCAAGTCTTGCTCAATCCCACGACGCGCGTCGCGATCCCAAACGGCCCGGTGGTGCAGGCAAGTGGCGTGGCCAGCTGGACAAGTCGTTCTGGCTGAACTACACGCTGATCGGAGCGGGTATTACTACCACATTGGGGGTAGTAATGCTGCTTTGGGGCAGCGCGCAGAATAGTCCTATCCTTATGCTGTTTGGAGCCTGCCTACTTTCAGCAGGCACTCTGGGCTGGATGGGGGCGTTCGTGTTTTTCAGCTGGTTGTTGGTACGGGACGCCGGGCCGCTAATTTGGCGCAGATTGAACGGCATCCGCCAGTTCTTTCCAAAGTTCAATTCCAAAGGCAACGAGCAATAGCAGGGACACTATAATGAGTGACCCAAACGCTAGCCAAAGCGTTATCGAGAGGAGTATGCCGGAACTAACTCCCAAAGGAAGCGTCTCTCAACGCACTAAACGCAAGGTAGCAAAAAGGGTTAGCGCCATTGCTTCTACGACCACCGCAAGAACAACTAACGTAAGGTACTCAGGAGGCAGGTGAGTGATTATTTCAGCCAGGTGCTGCATTGGTCACGTGTACAGGGAGGCGGTTGCCTCCGCGCCCATCAGTGCCTGACCGCCGTACTCGAAGTTGTTGGGCAGGCCCGATATGTGCTGGCCGCTCACGTGGAGGTCGCGAAAGAACCGTTCCAGCCCCACCGAGCGATGGATGGCGTTGGTGCCGGCCACGTTGAACAGCCGGTCCACAACGTCCACGGAGCGGCGGATGGCGTGGGTGATGGCCAGGCGAGCCCGAACAGCCCGGTCCATCAGGTCGGGGTGTTGGTGCACCTGGGCGTCCCACATACTGCCCACGGCGTCCAGAACGTAGGTACGCGCGCCGTCCAGCATGGCCTCGCACTCGCCGTAGGCGATCTGAACGTAGTTGCGGTCGCGCAGCAGCGTAGGCGAGTTGGTGGTGCCGGCGTCGGTGGCTAGGTCGTGGAACGCGTTCATCGCGCCCCGAGCCATGCCCAGGGCGTTGGCGGCGGCCAGGGTCCAGCTGATCAGGATCGCCGTCTGGGCCGGGTTGTACAGCGGGCCGGGATGATACGAAGGGTCGCCCCGGCGGTAGGAATGGTGCGCCGGCACGAACACGTCGGAATACTCGCAGTCGTTGCTGGCGGTGCCCCGCATTCCCAGGGTCGTCCAGTTGTCGATCACGGTGCCCGAAGCGACGGGCACGACGGCGACCCGCATGGCCGGACTGCCGTCGTCGTTCCGCGCCGGCGACCCGTCGTGTTTCAGGACACGGCAGTTGAGGAACAGCGCGGTTGAATGATCGATTCCGCTCAGGTAGTTCCAACGCCCGTTGATAATGTACCCGCCCTCGGTGATGGTCGCCGTGCCCTCAGGTCGTGCCGAACCGGACCCGAGCATGGCTGGCGGATCGCCGAAAATCTCCCTGACGGCGTCAACGGTAAGACGCGCCAGGGCTGCGGTGATCGCGCTGCCATTGAACACGCACCAACCCGCTGACCCGTCGGCCCGGGATATGGTCTCCACCACCCGAAACGCCGTGAGAGGGTCGAGCTCGGGGCCGCCCAGGGCCTGCGGCGCGTAGAGGCAGAAGAGGTTGTGCTCCGCCATCCGGTCGGCCAGATCGGGCGGGAGTTGGCACTCGGCGTCGATCCGATCAAGGTTCGCCAGGATTTCGGGCACCAGGCTTTCGGCAACGCGGACCAGGTCTTCGGGCATTGAGCGGCTCCATGGGTGATGCGGTGCCGGACATTATAGCCGTCGGACGCCCGAGTTCGGACGACGTGCTTCCCGCTCGCGCGTACCCACCTGGGTCATTGCGAGCGAAGCGGGGCAATCTCGCGGGTCAAAAGGAGCCGGCACGGGAACGAGATCACCACGTCGCTATGCTTCTCGCGATGACAAACCGGGTACGCGTGAGCGCTAGTCGGCCTGTACGCCCACAAGCCGGCGGATTACAATGGAACTCCGGCGCTCTGGAGGGATGGCAGAGTGGACGATTGCGACGGTCTTGAAAACCGTTAACCCTAGCGGGTTCGTGGGTTCGAATCCCACTCCCTCCGCCAACCGGCCCAAGGCTCGGTCACCACTGCAATCCGGGCTCCCGCTCCTGCAGTAACTCGCCGAACAGGGTGAGCACCTGGTCGATGCGCAGCACGACGATGGCGCCCACGCTGCCCTCCAGGTAGCGTTCGTTCACCAACCCCGACCGGAGCAGGCGGTCGGTCATATCCTCAAAGACCGGTCCGTCCCGGTAAACGGTGGCGGTGCAGCGGAACTTCCAGCCGGTGTCCCGCTCAGTGTTCCGGAACAGGACAATGACCTTCGGGTTCGCCTCGATGTGGTCCAACGGGTTGCGGCCGGTGCGGTCGCGGTAGATCAGCGTGTCGTCGCCCACCGTGAGCACGGTGCCGATGTAACCGCAGTTGGGCGTGCCGTCCTCGGAGGCGGTGGCCACGATGCAGGGGTAGCCGTCGTCCCGCGCCCGGTTGACCAGGCTCGACATTTCCTCGGTAAGCTGGATCATCTCAAAACCCTCACGTGGCCGGTGCTCGTACGGCGTTGATGTACTCCACCGCGCGACGGTGACTGTCCAGCAGGCCGGGAACCCGCGCCGGGTCGGTGCGTCCCCAGCCGCATTCGCTGGCCACCCCGAACGAACCAACGAACTCGCGAGCCGCGTCGACGCGGGACCGGTCGCCGGCGGTGTCGTCATGGTGGATCAAGCCCAGGATCAGTTCAGTTTCGGCGGGCAGCCGCAGCCCCTCCAGGGGCCGGAAGTATTCGCGGTCCGTGCGGTCCTGGGGCACGGGCATGTGGATGAAGTCCGGCCGTCGGTTCAGTCGCGCGGCGATCGCGTTGGCGATCTCAACGAGGATCCCCATGTCCTTTGGCATGACCAGGTGTTCGTCGCGGGGAGATCCGTAGCACAGGTGGTATCCAAGGTCCACCGTCTCGGGAACCGCGTTGCCCAAGCGTCCCAGTTCGGCGAATACCTGCTCCTTGTAGTCGTCCGGGCGGTGGGGGAAGTAGTCCTCAAACAGCAGCACTTCCTGGCACACGTCCCACTGGATCGACAGGCGGTCGTGCTCCGTGGACGCGAGGATTTCATCCACTGCCGACAGCAAAGCCCGTTCGTAGGCGGGCAGGTACGCGTCGCGGGCCGACGGGCTCACGTACATGTACGCCGTGGCCATGGGGGTGGGCAGCGACACCTGGAATAGCGGTTCCGAGGGTATGACTCCGTCGCCCTGCAAGCGGGTGTACAGGTCGAAAGACTCCAGCGCCGCCTCGGCGTACCCGGTGGGAAAGTCAACGGCGGCCGGGTCAACGCCGTGGCGGAACCGGATGTACGAAGTCTCCCGCAGCAGCTGACCATCCCATTGATACAGGGCATAGGGCGGTTCATCCGGGTCCGGTTCCATCGCCGGATGCTGCTCCAGCATTTCCCGCTGGAACCAGATCCAGCGGCCGCGACGGCCCGTTTCACCGTCGGAGACGCGGCGCAGGTGCCGACCCCACGCGTCGCTGACGGTGCGGAACACCGTTTCCGCGTCGGGCAGCGGGACACTGCCCACCAGGTGCGCCCAACTCTGTGAGTCAGCCATGGATCCTCCGCCCTGGCCTCGCCGACCCAATCACCCGATGACGCGCCGGAAGTAGTCCAGGGCGTTTCCGCCCACTATCTTGAGCACGTCCTCGTCGGAATGGCCGCGTCGAATCAGGCCGCGTACGATGTTCTTGCCGTCGGCCGGCGACTCGAGGCCGTTGAGGTACGGCGCCGGCAGTTGGTCCGGCCCCCGTCCCAACAGCACGCGGTGGAACGCCACGTGGTCGCCCACCGTGGTGTCCGTGCCGATGCCCACGTGATCGACGCCCACCAGGTTGACCATGTAGTCGTAGTGATCCAGAACACACTCGATGTCCTGTTCGGGGTCGTCGCTCAGGGAGTTGGGTACGGCGGTGATGCAGACCAGGCCGCCGTTGCGGGCGCAGGCCACCAGCTCCTCGTCTTTGCGGGTGCGACCGTTGGGGCGCAAGGTATAGGAGGCGTTGTGGCTGAACACCGTGGGGGCGCGGGACACCTCGATGGCGTCCATGGCGGTGGGCGTGGAGGCGTGGGACAGGTCAACAGCCATGCCCAGGTCGTTCATACGGTGAACCACCTCCACGCCGAAGTCGCTGAGGCCGCCCGGGTTACGCTCCGTCTGGCCGTCGCCGATGAAGTTGCGGCGGTTGTAGGTGATGCCGGCCAAGCGCACACCCATGCCGAACAGGGCGTCCACGCGCTCGATGCGGTTGCCGATGGCCAGGTGTTCCAAGGTCGGCAGGAAACCAATCTTGCCCTGCTGGCGCGCGGCCAGGATCTCGTCCGCATTGCCCACGCGCACGATGTTGTCCTGGGTAGCCACGTCCGCCAACATCCCGCCGACCTCGGCGGCGATGTCCTCGTATTCCATGAAGGACATGTCGGTGGTGCTCTTGAACCCGCTGAACGCGCTGGCGGTGGTCACCGCCGACCAGCCCCCGGCCTCCACCGCCTGGTATCCGTACTGGTAGCGGCTGGTCCGCAGGAACTCGATGAACCGGTCCATGTCCTCCGGCAGCAGGAAGGGGTGCTGGTGAACGTCGATCATCACCGCCTGGTCCATGATGCGCTCGAAGCGCGTCTGCTCGGCGGCGCTGAGCGGCACCTCGGACGACGGCACCCGACCGACCTCGCGGACCATTTCGAAAATCTGAGTGACCATGGACAACCCTCCTTTCATCTACGGTCAAGCGCCCATGCGGAACACCCGTGACGGCAACCGTGGGCAACGGGGTCACGTTCACATCGTGCGCCAGGCGGCTCCTTCCGTCAGGGCCAGGAACTGCTCCACCAGCGCCGGATTGGAGACGATGAGGCCCGGGGAAAACAGGGTGGCGTCTTTCAGTGTCGCCCGGTCCAGCACCTGGCCGCCAGCCTCCCGCGCCAGCAGGACGCCGGACGCGATGTCCCACGCCGACAGGCTGTGGTGGAAGTACAGGTCGATGCGGCCGCAGGCGGCGTAGGCGAGGCTCAGCGCGCTGGAGCCCATGAGGCGGTACCCCTGGACCCTGGGCCAGACGCCGGCGGCCAGCTCGAGCAGCAGCTTGGCCTGATCGAAGTTGTAACCGAGATCGAAACCCAGCACCGCCTCGTCGATGTCGTCGCGGTCTGATACGGTGACCGGCTGGCCGTTCAGCGTGGCGCCGTGCCCCTTTTGGGCTGCGAACATCTCGTCCCGGACCGGATCGTAGGTGACGCCGCACACCACCTGGTCGCCGTCGGCGATGGCAACCACCACGCAGAAATGGGGAATGCCCTCGGCGAAGTTGCGCGTGCCGTCAATGGGGTCCACCACCCAGGTATACGGCGACGAGCCGGAAACGGGAGCGGACTCCTCGGAGAGGATGCCGAAATCGGGGTATTCGCTGGCCACGTATTCCAGGATCAGTTTCTCGGAGGCCAGATCCGCGTCGGTGACCACGTTGGCGCGGCCCTTGAGGCTGACTTCCACGTCGGTCCGGAAACGCCCGAGGACCAACTCACCGGCGCGGCGCGCAGCGGATTCGCAAACCGCCAGTGCGGATTGGCCGGAGCGCGAAATGGGCAGTTCGTCGACGGTTTCAGCGGGCATCAGGGCTAACTCGCAAGGGGCAGATAGGATGGCGCAGTCTAGCACCCGCCGTTCCCGGCCGACAACCGAACGCGCACGCTGGTCGTCCGGGGTCGAACTGTCCCCGTGCTATACTGCGGCCGTGAGTACGCAGGCAGACAGGCCACTGGTGGGTGTGGGGGTCGTATTCATCAGGGGCGGGAAGGTGTTCCTGGCGCAGCGGCGGGGAGCGCACGGCGAGGCGACGTGGGGATCGGCGGGTGGCCACCTGGAGTTCGGGGAAACCCTGGAAGATTGTGCGCGCCGGGAGGCGATGGAAGAGCTCGGAGTGGCGGTGGGAGACCTCCGCGTGCTCTGCCTGAGCAATATTGTTGCTTATGACCGCCACTATGTTGATGTGGAGTTCCTGGGCGACATTGGCGAGCAGGACCCGGTTCCCCAGGCCATCGACGGCTCGTTCTGCGATTACGGTTGGTTTCCGCTGCGAGAGCCGCCCCAACCATTGTTCGAACCCATGCGCCTGGCTATCGCCAGCCTACTCTCGGGTGACTGGTACCACCCACAGGCCGGGGACGGGCCGGGCGGGGCACGCGCCGATTGACGCGGAATCGGTTCTGATGCGGCTCGAAATTGCCGGAAGAATCTGGCGAATTTCCTAAAATCGATGAATTCCTGACACGCCCTGCATGGCAAAGTAACGCCGGATTTGGTATAATGCTACGCGCGCTGATACTGCATATTGTTGTACTGCGTTACAGTAATCGCGTTGACATATTCGCAGTTGCAGAGGCTCTGGATCGGAGAAATCATTCAGCATGACTCAACAAGTAGTATTATCCGCGGCAGAAGACTCCTCCGAATATACGTCGGACAATATTCAAGTATTGAAAGGGCTGGAAGCGGTCCGCGTGCGGCCGGGAATGTACATTGGCAGCACCGGAGTTGATGGCCTCCATCATCTGATCAAAGAATTGCTGGACAACGCGGTGGACGAGGCCCTGGCCGGCCACTGCGACCGCATAGATGTACGCATTGCCTCCGATGGGGCCGTCAGCGTCTCCGATAACGGGCGCGGCATTCCCGTTGACGTTCACCCCGATACCGGAGTGTCCGGGCTGGAAACGGTGATGACCACCCTGCACGCCGGCGGCAAGTTCGACGGTGGCGCCTACAAGGTGTCCGGCGGCCTGCACGGTGTGGGCGCTTCGGTCGTCAACGCCCTGGCTTCCCGGCTGCACGCGGAGGTGTGCCGCGGCGGCGTGCGCTACACCCAAGACTACGAGAAGGGCATCCCCACATCCGACCTCCAGCAGCACCAGCGGGTCCGCAAGCAGGGCACCACGGTCACCTATTACGCCGACCCCGAAATCTTTCCCGAGATCACCTACGATTTCGGCCGGCTGGTGGCGCAACTCCGCCAGACCGCGTATTTGAACAAGGGGCTGGAGATCTGCCTGGTCAGCGAGTTCCACGCCGACGAGCGCAACGGAGACATCGAGCGCTGCTTTTTCTTCGACACCGGCGTGGCCAGCATGGTGCGGAACATCAACCGCAAGCGCAACGTGGTCATGCCCGACCCGTTCTACTACCAGCGCATCGCCGAGGACGCCGACGTCGAGGTGGCGTTCCAGTATCACCACACCGACGGCCACGACAACCTGGCGGCGGACGAGCGTACCTTCGCCAACTGCATCCTGACGCCGGAGGGCGGAACCCACCTGGCCGGCTTTCGCTCCGCCCTGACCCGCGTGCTGAACGACTACGCCCGCAAGCAGAACATCCTCAAGGACCCCAAGGACTCCTTCAGCGGTGAGGACACCCGCGGCGGCCTGGTCGCCGTGGTCAGCGTGAAGCTGGGCGACCCCCAATTCGAGGGCCAGACCAAGAACAAGCTCAGCAACCCCGAAGTGCGCAGCCGGGTCGAAGCCGCGACATCCGAGGGGCTGACCCGCTTCCTCGAAGAGAACCCCACCGCAGCCAAGGGCGTGATCGACAAGGTGCAGACCAACCACGCGGCCCGGGAGGCGGCGCGGCGCGCCCGCGACCTGGTGCTCCGCAAGAACGCGCTGGATGGCACTTCTCTCCCGGGCAAGCTGGCCGACTGCGCAGAACGCGACCCCGCGAAGTCGGAGCTCTACATCGTGGAGGGCGAATCCGCCGGCGGGTCGGCCAAGATGGGCCGGGACCGACAGTTCCAGGCCATACTCCCGCTGAAGGGGAAGATCCTCAACGTGGAGCGGTTCCTGGACAAGGTTGAGCGCATCCTCAGCCACGAGGAAATCCGGGCCATCATCTCGGCGGTGGGCACCGGCGAAGGCGAGGCGTTCGACATCTCCAAGCTTCGCTACCACCACATCATCATCATGACCGACGCCGACGTGGACGGCTCACACATCCGCACCCTGATCCTCACCTACTTCTACCGCCGTATGCGCGAACTTATTGAGGGCGGATTCCTCTACATCGCCCAGCCGCCGCTGTACCGTGTGCAACGAGGGCGGAACATCGCCTACGCCTACTCCGAGGATGAAAAGGACGCGCTGATGAAGCGCATGTCCACCGCGCGATCTGAGCCTTCCATCCAGCGGTACAAGGGCCTCGGCGAGATGAACGCCGACCAACTGTGGGAGACCACGATGGACCCGGCCGCCCGAAAGATGTTGAAGGTGACCATCAACGACATCGACGACGTGGACACCATCTCGGACACCGACGGCGTGTTCGCGATGCTCATGGGCGAACAGGTCGGTCCCCGCAAGAGCTTCATCCAGAGCCACGCCACCGAAGTCCAGAACCTGGACGTTTAGCCCTTCCCTCCCGGGTTCTTCGCGATGCGACGCGACGGTCTGGCCGTCCTGATCCCCGAGGACGAGTTGCGCGCCGGCGTGGTCACGCTGGCCCGCGAGATCGACCGCGACTACGCCACCACCGGCGTGGTCGTCGTCAGTGTGCTCAAGGGGGCGGCGATCTTCACGGCGGACCTGCTGCGATTGCTCCGGGCCGAAGTGCATCGCCTCGAATTCGTGCGGGCCAACAGCTATGGCGGCGGAACCGTTTCGTCGGGCGATGTCCGCGTCACCGGGACGCTGGAAACCCGGCACATAGAGGGCCGGCACGTGCTGATCGTGGACGACATCGCGGACACCGGGTACACGTGCGTTGCCGTGACGGAATACATCAACGGGTTGCGACCGGCTTCGTTGCGGTACTGCACGCTGCTGGACAAGCCGGACCGCCGGGAGGTTGAGGTCCAGTACGACTACGTTGGGTTCACCATCCCCAACCGCTTCGTGGTGGGTTACGGCATGGACTTCGACGAGCGGTACCGCGGCCTGCCGGCGATCTACTACTTCCCGGAAGCCTGAGGCAACGAGCCGCGTTACGCCCGACCGCCGCGATCATCAGTCGCCGAACGGGTGGTATTCGGGCAGTTCCTGGATACACACGCGCAGGGCGCGCAACGCGGCGCTCCTGGACTCCGCCATTTGCGCCGGACCCTCGGCTAACGCGATTTCCGGTATGTCGGCCTCGAACTTCGGCCAACACTCGTCGTAGGGCCGCTGCATGGAGATCGCGATCAGGTGACCGCCGAGTGTTGCCTGAAGTGCTATCAGGGTGTACCGGTCGTTGAGTTCGAACGCGAACATCTGCGATTCGCCCAGATACACAAACGGGAATTCCGCGCGCAGCGCCTGCTGGCGGCATTCGGAAAATTCGACCATCGCCTCGCCCCACGCGGTGTGGAGATCCGCCGCCGCTCCGGCTGACACGGCCGCTGGCGCGTGGGCATAAAAGCCGGCCCGACAATGGTCCAGCTCCGTCAGCGCCTCAGCCCTTGATCTGTCCCAGATGCTGTCGAACCAGGTGGAGACACGGGCGGCCCGGACGGCGTCGGAATTGGCGAAGAACCGCTCAGCATCAACCTTCGGCCATTGTTCGTCCAGGCATGGCGACACCTGTAACAAAATGTGGTCGAAGTAGGCATTGAACTCCACCGGCCCAAACTGATGGGCCGCGCCCAACTGCTCGACTTCTGCCTCCAGCATCCCGTAGCACGGATTCCCGGAGTGCCACATCTCCAGCATCCTGGCCGGCGCATCAATGTCCGGCGCGTTGTCGTTTCTGATCCCCAGGGCGCGGTGGGTCAGAAGCGCGCCCCAGAGAACGTCGGTGTCAACCGGTCGGGGCCGGAGCATCCGGCCGGTCAGATCATCTACCCTTTCCTTCGCTCGCGCCACGATTGCCGCCGACACTTTCGGTTGTGACGCGGCGGCGGCCGATTCCGCGCGCGGTGGTTCCGCCCGGCTCGCTAGAGCCGGCGACGGGGCGGCCGGCGTCGCCGTTCGCGCGGCGCCCATGGCCGCGGCGCCCGGAGTCGATACTGCCGCCGCCGGAGTCAGCGGCGGCACCGTCGGGTTTGGTGGCGCCGCCGGTTCGCATGCCGACACCGCCAGGGTCAGCGTAACGGCCGCGATAACCGGTAGCCTGATGCCTTTGCACACGACGGCAATTGCATCCGGCGCACCGCGAAGCATCAGTAGGCCACAGCCTGGCCATCCCCCCGGGGGTCCGAGGCGCCCGCCAGCACGCCGCGACGCCGGTCGCGCACGATGAGCTGCACCACGCCGTGGTAGGAACCCAGCGGGTTCTGCACCACGTTGTGTCCCATCCGGCCCAGATCCCGGATCGTATCGTCGGGCATCCCCACCTCGACCCGGAGCTCACCGGCGCGGTTGATCGTCGCCGGGTCGGTGCCGGGGAAGCTGTGCCAGCGCGGCGATTCCACGGCGTCCTGGGGCTGCAGTCCGCCGTCAATCAGCTTGGTCAACATCTGGATCCCGACCTGCGGCTGGACATCGCCGCCGGGCGTGCCGCCGACTATGGAAACCTCGCCGTCAACGGTGGTCAGGTAGCAGTTCAAAGTGTGCATGGTGCGCTTACCCGGCGCGATGACGTTGGGATGGTCGGGTTCGAGGCTGAATCCACGCCCGGCGCGGTTGTTGAAAAGCACGCCGGTCCCGGGAGCGACGACGCCGGAGCCGAACCCGTTGGACAGGCTGTGGATCCAGCTGACCGCGTTGCCATCGCCATCGGCGACGCAGAAGTACGTGGTATCGCCGTGGCCATTCACCGGGACCAGGGGGCGGACTTCGTCGCCGGCCTGGAAGGGATGGATCTGGTCACGGCGCATGTCGGCATACTCGGTCGACAGCAGGCCGTCCAGGGGCCAGTCAACAAAATTGGGGTCGCCAGCGAGACGGTTGCGGTCCGAGTACGCGATCTTCTTCGCTTCCACCAGCAGGTGTATCGAGTCGGCCGAGTTGGGCGTCATCGACGACAGGTCGTGGCCGCTGACGATGTTCAGCATCTCCAGCAGCAGGAACCCCTGGGACGGCGGGCGGGTCTGGTAAATCGTATGATCGCGGTACGAGGTGCTGATGGGCTCGCCCACGTCGGCGTAATGGCCGGCGAAGTCGTCCTCGATGAACAGTCCGCCGGCGCTGTTGATGCCCTCGACCATCTTCCTGGTGATGTCGCTGCGGTAGAAGGCATCGGCGCCACCCTCAGCAACGGCTCGCATGGTGTTTGCCAGATCGCCGTTGACCAGGATCTCGCCGACCCGGGGCGGCCGCCCGCCGTTGGCCAGGTAGATGTCCGCGGTGGCCGCGAAACGGCCCAGCAACTCGGCGTTGCCGGCGAAGGACCTCGCGATGCGGGGTGACACAGGGAACCCCAGCTCGGCGTACTGGATTGCGGGGGCCAGCAGTTCGGCAAAGGGCATGGTGCCGAAGCTTTGGTGCATGGTCTCCCACGCGGCGGCCTCGCCGGGCACTGAAATCGAGTGCGGCCCCTGTATGGGCATCAAAGCCAGGCCCTGGCCCCGGTAGTACTCGGCCTCGGCGCCCGCGGCGGCGACCCCGCTGCTGTTGATATTGGTGACCCGGCCGCTCCTGGCGTCGTAGGCCAGGATGAACGAATCGCCGCCGAGGCCGCAAACGGGAACCAGGGTGACGCATTCCACGGCCGCAACGGCCAGGGCGGCATCAAACGCGTTGCCGCCCTCCTGCATTGCACGGAGTCCGGCCGCCGCCGCCAGGGGCGAGTTCGAGCAGACCATGCCATTCTGGCCGTACACGGCGCTGCGGGTGAGTTGGGTGATGGACATGGTAACGCCTCCTGGATAATGGGTTGACCCTCCTGATTATAATGGTCGCCGGGCATTTGGATACTCAAAACTGCGAGATCGATCCACTTCAGAGGGAGGAACTGTGGCGAAGTCGCTTCGGATCCATATTGTGATCATGGCGTGCCTGGTGGGCGCGGCGGTTGGAATGCTATCCCTTCCGGTGGATGATGCGGCGGCGGCCGACCCGGCGTGTCCCAGTTCCTGGCCCGGGCCGGCCGACGACGGGCCGCTGCGGCAAGGCGACCACGGCCGTATTGCCTACCAGGACTACTTCACCGACTCCGACGGCGACCGGTGGTTCGTCGTCCGCAGTTCCGACAGCAACGGCTACACCACCGTCCGAGCGTATCCGGCCACGGCCGGCGGGTACGAAGCCAACTCCCCGGACGAGGTTTGCTATTTGATAGTGCGCAAGCCGGGCGCCGCCGAGGACACCACCTCGCCGATGCAGGTGATATTCCCCAGAGAGCGAGAGGAGGCAACGATCGCCACGCGGCGTCCGACTCCCGTCACTCAGACCATGAGCGTTGAGCAACTTCGAAAAAATGCCGAGGATTTTGAGTACGCCATCGGAAAACCCGGCGGCACCCTGACCTTCGCGACCATCGGCGATCCACTTACCTTCAACTTGGCAATTGCCACCGATGGCTCCTCGTCGGGCGTCCTGGGATACCTTTTCGACGGTTTGACCGAGACCTCCTGGCTGACCAACCAGGTAGAGCCGGGGCTGGCAGAGTCCTGGGAGCGCTCGGAGGATGGCTTGACGTGGACGTTCCGGCTCCGGCAGGACGTGCGTTGGCACGACGGGCAGCCGTTCACCGCCCATGACGTTGACTTTACCTTCAACCGGATTATCTACAACGACGATATTCCGGCCAGCAGCCGCTCGACGTTCAACTTCCGGTATCGGGACGAGGCAAGCGGCCAGTGGCGTACATCGCCGATGACGGTCACAGCGCTGGATGACTTTACGGTGGAATGCATCCTGCCGGCGCCATTCGGCCCGTTCCTGCGCTCCATGGGAACCGCAATTTATCCGAAGCACATTCTGGAGCCGCGCGTTGACGACGGCACCTTCGTCGAGACGTGGGACATCAACACCGACCCGACCGAGGTAATCGGCACCGGCCCATTTACCATCGAACGTTACGTACCCGACGACCGCATAGTCTTCCGGCGCAACCCGGATTATTGGCTCAAGGACTCCGCCGGCAACAACCTGCCGTACCTGGAAGAAATCGTTCGGCTCACCGTTCCGGACCTGGCCGACGACCTTGCCCAGTTCCGCGCGGGCGTGGCGGACACCCATGGGGTGCGGGGCGAAGAATTCGCCGGACTCGACCCGCTCCAGGCGCGGGAGAATTTCACGATCTACCGGCGCGGCCCCGCTTACGGGACGACGTTTCTGGCGTTCAACATGAACCCCGGCGCCAACCCGGACACCGGCGAGCTTTACCTGGCGCCCGAGCAGTTGGAGTGGTTCCGCAACAAGCAGTTCCGCCAGGCCGTTGCCCACAGCGTTGACAAGGACACGATCATCAACGACGTCCAGCATGGCCTCGCATTCCCGCAATGGTCCTCCGTCAGCCCGGCCGCCGGCGATTTCCACAACCCCAACGTCCGACGGTACGAGTACGACCTGGGACGGGCCAACGCAATCCTGGACGGCATCGGCTGGACCGATGGCGACGGGGACGGCACACGAGAAGACGGCGCGGGCAATGAGATAGAATTCCTGCTGGTGACCAATGAAGGCAACACCGAACGTCAGCAAGTGGGCGAGATAATCCGCCGTGGCCTGCAAGACATCGGCATCAAGGCGAACTTCGAAATAATCCCGTTTGGCTCCCTGGTCTCCCAGCTAACCAGATCCTACGACTGGGAGTCGATGGTTATCGGCTTCGGCGGCGGCAGTGAACCTCACTTCAGCATCAACTTCTGGCACAGCAGCGGGAACCTGCACCTGTGGCACCCCAACCAAGCCCAACCCGCCACCGAGTGGGAATCTGAGATCGACGATCTTTATGTCAAAGCCAGTCAGGAGCTGGAACATGACCAGCGCGTGGCCTACTACCACCGCGCGCAGACGATTGCCGCTGAGAACGTTCCGGTCATCTACACGACGCTGAGCGAGAGGATCAGCGCCGTCCGAAACGTGTTCGGCAACACCACTCCCACCCTGTACGGACTTTGGGACACCCGCTACCTGTACCGAACCGACCGGTAACGATCAATTGCCGGTAGCGCGGTGCGGTCAGGGTGACGGAGCATCCCCCCACCAAACAACGCCGGCCCGGTCGTCCACCTGCTCCAGCAGTACGCGCACGGACGTTCCGCCCGGTGGGACCCCACGATCCGGTGTCACCTCCGCCAGCGGAACCAGCACGAAGGCCCGCTGCGCCATGCGCGGGTGCGGTATTTGGAGGTCCGGCTCGGCCAGATCCACGACCCGGTCGCCGTAGAGCAGGATGTCCACGTCGATAAGGCGGGGTCCCCAGCGGTACGAGGTCACGCGGCCAACCTCGGCCTCCACGGACTTGCACGCCGCCAGCAGGTCTTCCGGCGACAGCGTGGTTTCGTAGGCGACGACGATGTTGAGGAAGTTGGGCTGATCGGCCACGGCCCAAGGCTCGGTTTCGTAGACCGAGGAGCAGACGGTCCGGCGCATGCCCGGCGTGGCGTCCAGCAGCCGCAGCGCCTCCGTAAGCGCCGCGAGGCGATCGCCCAGGTTGCCGCCCAGGCACAGGTGGGTTGTTACCGGTTGGACCATCCTTCGGGTCTCCAGTCGCGCACGATGGCATCGGTCATGCGGGCCACGCGAACCATCTGCTTCACATCGTGCACCCGAACGATGTCGGCGCCGCCGGCGATGCTCATGGTCACGGCCGCCGCGGTGCCCTCAATGCGGTCATCTGCGGGCAACCCGAGTACGCGGCCGATGGTCGACTTTCGCGAGACCCCAAGCAGCGTCGGATACCCGAGTACCTGCAATTCCGGCAGCCGCCGCAACAGTTCAAGGTTGTGGTCGGCGGTCTTGCCGAAACCGATTCCGGGGTCAAGGATGATGTTGTGACCGGCGATGCCGGCTGCTCCAGCGATTCCCGCGATACGACGAAGGCCGGCGATCACATCGGGTACCAGGTCGTCGTATTCCGCCTCCCGCTGATTGTGCATCAGGATTGCCGGAACGCCGGCGTCAGCGATGACCCGCGCCATGTTGCCATCAGCAAGCAGCCCCCAGACGTCGTTTACGATAGACGCGCCGGCCCCGATCGCCCGCCGCGCCACCGAAGCCTTGTAGGTGTCGACACTTACCGGAACCTGCACTGCCCGGCAGATCGCCTCCAAGGCGGGCAGCAGGCGTTGGGCCTCCGCCGACGCGGACAGGGGCGTGCTCCCCGGTCGCGTCGACTCCGCGCCCACGTCGAGCATGTCCGCACCATCAGCCTCCATGCGCCGCGCCTGCGCGACCGCGGCTGGCACGTCACCGGCCAGCCCGTCGCCGGAGAACGAGTCGGGCGCCAGATTGATTATGCCCATCACGTAGGTGCGCCGGCCCCAAACCAGCGGTTCGCCGGCAGCCACGGACAGGGTCGGCGCTGTGCGTTGCAGAGATGGGCGGGATGCGGTCAATTCGTTCTCCGGTCCGGAAAGGCGCGGGATTCCCAGAACCATTATACTTAGCCATCGGGGACGCCACCCGTTGCCGGTCGGCATTCCACGACACAAAACGTCGCGCCAGCATCTCCCACGGAGGCCGGAATTGTCCACACCAGAAGAAGCGATCAACGACCCGGGTTTGCAAAACCTGCTTCGGCTGCAGGGCCAGTCCGCGCTCGGCGGCGGGCAGCGTCGCATCGACCAACAGCACCAGCGGGGCAAGATGACCGCGCGGGAACGGTTGAACGCGTTGATGGACGATGGGACGTTCACCGAGATTGATCGTTTCGTCACCCACCGCACCACCGACTTCGGACTGGCAGATCGCACCTTCCTCGGCGACGCAGTGGTCACCGGCTACGGCAACATCGACGGCCGGCAGGTCTTCGCCTACGCGCAGG
Source organism: Dehalococcoidia bacterium (assembly GCA_022823505.1). GTDB lineage: Bacteria > Chloroflexota > Dehalococcoidia > Lucifugimonadales > UBA3495 > Bin87. Next base: position 32,723 of record JAJEIA010000098.1, on the reverse strand, counting down.
ATTTCACCGTGTTCGGCGGCTCGCTTTCCGAGGTAGTGGGCCAGAAGATCTGCAAGGTCATGGACCTGGCCGCCAAAACCGGCTGTCCCATGATCGGCATCTGCGACTCCGGCGGCGCGCGCATCCAGGAAGGGGCATTGAGCCTGGCCGCCTACGGCGACATCTTCCTGCGCAACACCATGTTCTCCGGCGTGGTGCCGCAGATCTCGGTCATCATGGGTCCGTCGGCCGGCGGCGCGGTCTACTCACCGGCCATCACCGATTTCATCTTCATGGTCCGCGGAACTGGACAGATGTACATCACCGGGCCGGACGTGGTCCGGGCGGTCACCGGAGAGGACGTGACCCACGAACAACTGGGCGGCGCCGACGCCCACGCGGCCCGCAGCGGCGTGGCGCACTTCGTCGCCGATTCCGAGGAAGAGTGCCTTGAGGAACTCCGCCGGCTGATCTCCTTCCTGCCGTTGAACAACCTCGACGACCCTCCCGGGTATCGCTCCGGCGACCCCGTCGACCGGGCCGACGAAATCCTGCGCGGTATAGTGCCGGATGAGCCAAACCGACCGTACGACATCCGCGAGATCATCTACCACATCGTTGACGACGAGGACTTCATGGAAGTCCAGGCCGGGTACGCTCCCAACGTGGTGGTGGGATTCGCCAGGATGGCGGGTAGGACCGTGGGGCTGGTCGGCAACCAGCCGGCGTACCTGGCCGGTGTGCTGGACATCAACGCGTCCGCCAAGGCCGCCCGGTTCGTGCGGTTCTGCGACTGCTTCAACATCCCACTGGTGACCCTGGTGGACGTGCCGGGCTTCATGCCGGGCACGGAGCAGGAGTACGGCGGCATCATCCGCCACGGGGCGAAGTTGATCTACGCCTACGCGGAGGCCACCGTGCCCAAGGTGGCGCTGATCACCCGCAAGGCCTACGGCGGAGCGTACATCGTCATGAGTAGCAAGCACCTGCGCTCGGATGTCAACCTCGCCTGGCCCAGCGCCGAAATAGCCGTCATGGGCCCTGACGGCGCGGTGAACATCATCTACCGCGAGGAGATCAGCAACGCCGACGATCCCGACACCCGTCGCGCCGAGCTCATCGCCGACTATCAGGAGCGCTTTACAAATCCCTACGTGGCCGCCAACCGCGGCTACCTGGACGACGTGATCGACCCGGCTTCGACGCGGGCCACCGTCATCCGCGCTCTCGAAATGCTACAGAACAAGCGGGACACCCTGCCGGCGAAGAAACACGGCAACATCCCGCTATAATGATGGCATCGGAGTCAAACGACCGTGCCGGGTGGATTGGCATACTCAGCGTACCTCCCGGGAGGGCTGGGCAAGCGTTTGTGTCATTCTATGCTGCGATAGCGTCGGCTATCGCGGTTGACGTACTGCTGATAACTCACAATCACAGGCCGGAAACGTGGCGATTGACCGCGGAGATGGTCTTTGACGACGGTGGTCAAATCGTGGCTTGGGCGCTGGCGGCGACTTGGCCGATTATGGAGGCAATGAGAATGGTGCTGGCATCAATATGGCGAGACCGGATAAGACGCCAAGCCCGCGAAGAAGGTATCGCGATTGGCGAAGAGCGCAGCAACCAGCGGTGGCGGGAATGGGTTCAGCGTCGGGAACTAGCCGAGGCCCGGGGCGAACCCTTCAACGAACCAATGCCCGACGATGACGGTACCCAGAAGCTATCGCGCTAGAACGCATCAACGCACGCCGCCCCGGGAGTAGTCAAATGCAGTTTGGAGTCTTTTACCAAATCCCCTGCAGCGAGGGCCAAACTCCCGCAGACCGTTACGCGGACGTGATGGCGCAGGTGCAACTGGCCGACCAATTGGGCTACGACATGGCTTGGCTGGCAGAGCTGCATTTCGCCCGCAGCTTTTCGGTGATGCCGGCTCCGCTGCTGATGGCGTCGGCTCTGTCCCAGACCACCGAGCGGATCATGCTCGGCACCGCGGTCAACCTGCTGCCCCTGCATCACCCCCTGCGCATCGCCGAAGAGGTGGCGACCCTGGACGTGCTGTCGGGCGGACGGGCCGTGTTTGGCATCGGGCGTGGTTCGAACCCCAACCACTATCGGGGATACGGAATACCCATCGAGGAACGCAACGACCGTTTCGTAGAGGGCCTGGACCTGGCGTTGCGGGCCTGGAAGGAGGACGTGCTGGACTACGATGGGCAGTACTACCAGGCCGAGGGCATACGGCTGGAACCCAAGCCCATCCAGCAACCCCATCCGCCGGTGTACATCGCGTCCAACGGGGCCGACACCTTCCCGCTGGTGGGCAGCCTGGGTCACAGTATCCTGGTAACCCCGCTGATCATCACCGTGCAGGGTGTCAGCGACGGGCTGGCGCATTACCGGGACACCCTCGCCGAGCATGGCCACGACCAGTCGGCGGTGAAGGTGGTGGTCAACGTTCCGGTCTACGTCGGGGAAACCCAGGAAGAGGCCAAAGCCGGTTTCGCACCAACGGTGAACAACTACCTGGGCACGCTGCGGAGCATGCAGAACAATTCGCGAGGTTCCAGCCGGGCCAGCCAACTCACCTACGAGGGGATTTACGACGAGTTGGGAGCCATCGGGGATCCACTCCGGGTCACCGAGCGTCTGAAGCAGTACCAGGAGCTCTATCAGCCCCAGGAGTTCATGTGCTGGTTCAACATCGGCGGCATGCTGAGCAATGAGGAAGTCGGCCGGTCGATGCGCCTGTTCGCCGATGAGGTGATGCCGCACTTCCAGGACTGACGATGACTGGCCGACAAAACGCCGGCGGGCTGTTTGAGCACGGGCGCGAGCGGCAAGCGCGGGAAACGGCTCCGCTGGCGGAGCGGATGCGACCTGCCATCTTCGACGAGTTCGTCGGGCAGGAGCATATCCTTGGCGCAGACCGGGTCCTGCGGCGTGCCATCGAAATCGACCGGGTGCCGTCCATTCTTTTCTGGGGTCGCCGGGTTCGGGCAAGACGACGCTGGCCAGGCTGATCGCCACCGTTACTCGCGCCTACTTCGAACCCGTCAGCGCGGTGTCCGCCGGTGTGGCAGACTTGCGCAAGGCGGTGGCAGCAGCGCAGGAACGCCAGGCCCTGTACCAGCAGTCCACGATCCTGTTCGTTGACGAGATCCACCGCTTCAACAAGGCCCAGCAGGACGTGATCCTGCCCCACGTCGAAGACGGAACCGTCACCTTCATCGGCGCCACCACCGAGAATCCCTCGTTCGAGGTGAACGCGCCACTGCTGTCCCGCTGCCGGGTGTTCACCCTGAACGCCCTGGATGACGACGCGGTGACAGTAATCATCACACGAGCGTTGCAGGACGACCGTCGCGGGCTGGCGCCTCTGTTGCCGCAGTTGGAGCCGGACGCGATGGCCCACCTCGTCAACATTGCCAACGGCGACGCGCGGGTGGCGTTGAACGCGCTGGAGATGGCCGTGGTGGCCGCCGAGCCGGAGGACGGAGGACGGCGCCGCGTCACCATGGAAGGCATCGCTGATGCCCTGCAACGCCGGACGCCGCAATACGACAAGGACGGGGACAGCCACTACGACACGATCTCGGCCTTCATCAAGTCGGTACGCGGCTCGTCGCCCGACGGCGCGCTCTACTGGCTGGCCCGGATGCTGGAGGCGGGAGAGGATCCCATGTTCATCGCCCGCCGGCTGGTGATCCTGGCCGCCGAGGACATCGGGCTGGCCAATCCCGGCGCCTTGCCCGTCGCGGTGGCGGCCCAGCAGGCGGTGCACTTCGTGGGCCTCCCCGAGGGTCGCATCCCCCTGGCGGAGGCAACCGTCTACCTCGCCACCTCGCCCAAGAGCAACGCGGCGTACATGGGGCTGGAACGCGCGCTGGACGACGTGCGCGGGAAGCCTCATGAGCCCGTGCCTCTGCACCTGCGCAACGCGGTGACCGGCCTGATGCGCGGGATGGGATACGGCGCGGGATACAAGTACAGCCACGACTACGAAGGACACTTCGAAGCCCAGGAATTTCTGCCGCCGGGGCTGTCCGGCCGGCGATACTACGAGCCGTCGGATCAGGGCTCGGAGGCAGCCATCGCCGAACGTCTGCGCCGATGGTGGGGCGACGCCCGGTAGGCAACGCCGGCTACCAGTTCAGGTGCGCCAGTCCGGCAGAGATGGCCTCATGCCATTGGGTTGAGCCGGCGACTCCGCGCCATGATACCGGCGGATCAGGCTCCGCCGGCGCGGGCGGCAGGTCAATCCGCCAAGCCCCATCGTCGAGGCATCGTCCCTGCTTTTATTCCACCTTTTTGCAGGTGCCCACCCCTCGCATGCCCAGGGAATCGTGCGGGGCGACGCTGGCCGCATTTTGAGCGGACATGGTTCCCCGGAGGAAAATCATCCTCGGTGATCGATCGGGTTGGCGCGGTCCGACCCGCCAGCCCGAGGATGCCGGCATCTCAACACGCACCGGCCTCTGGCTCAGGGCGATGTAAAGACGTGCAGCAGCTGCGATACCGACTGGTTGGGGCGCAGCTTCCGGTCAATGACGGCCCGCACCTGCCACCCGACAAAGGTGTGGTTCGCCAGGACCGAGGGCATGAGGGGGTCGGGCACCGCCAACCGGAAAGCCCAGTGGGTCTCCTCGTCCGCGGCCAGGACAGCCGGCCGCTGCAGGACCTCGGACCGCTCGATGACCCGCGCCTGCTTGCTTCCCGAGCGTTCCCAGCGCGTCAATTCCACGCGCAATTCGCGCGCCTTGAACGCCGAACGGGCTCTGACTGACAAGTTCCCGGTCACGATGCCCCCGTTGGCGACCTGCGCCGAGTCCAGCGACAGATCCATCGTGACGCTGCGGTAGGACCTGCTGGCCGGAAGCTCATCGATCAACGGCAAGCCGTCCATTGGGTCCACATCTGACCGACTGAACACGACCAGTTCCTGCTGGCAGTGGGCCGCCCGGCCCCGGGCCAGGTTGGCCAGCCATCCGTCACTCGTTGGCAACCAGTCGGCCCGCGTCAATATTGTCGCCGACAGTTCCCACGAGATGCGGGCAAATTTGCCCTTGACGGTGGGCGGCGCCGCGTCCGGCAGCCGCATCCGTACCGGGAAACTCTGCGTCACGCCTTCTTGCATCGGAACGTCGTCCGCGAACACCTCGTCGATGTGCCCGGGGCCGACTGAACCACGGGAGCCACGCCGGCCGGGCAACATCATCTGCGGCACGGCGTCACGGGCGGAATCCACGCGCATCAATTCGATCTGGGACAGCCGCAGGATCCCAAGGGCCGCCTGGAAAGAAACGTGCGGAGTGACCTGGACTTCGACCTCCAGGGTGTCCCCGGCGTGAAGGGGGCGTGAGTCGATAGCTACGCTGATATCTGCGGTGGGGGACGCGGATTGCCGGAGCATGGGGCAAGGACCGGCTCATCCGTACACCGGCGACGCGCCACGGCGTCCCGCCGGCTTCAGGACGAGCGGATAGCCAGGATGGCCTCATCGGCGGACACGATGTCCGCCTGACGGTTCAGGATGCGACCGATCAGGAAATCGTGTACGTCCGGCTCGCTGTCGGCGCAGCAGTCCTCGACGATGTACAGCCGATAATCCCGGTCGGCGGCGAAGCGCGTGGTGGACAGCACCACGCCGCTGGTCGCATATCCCAGCAGTATTATGGTGTCGATATTGTTTCCGGTCAGCGCGACATCCAGGCCCGTGCCGAACAGGGCGTTGACCCGATGTTTGCCCACCACCACCTCGTCGTCACGAGGACGCACGTCCGGATGGATGATGGACACCGGATCGAACACCGCCGGCTGCTCCGAGGCCTTGCGCGCGCTGAAGGTCTTGTTGCGCTGGCTGATCTCGGGATACCCGGGTCGGAACACCGTCGCGCAGTAGCAGACCATCAGGCCCGCTTCGCGGGCGGCCGCCTGCAGACCGACAGTTCGCGCCACGACACCGCGCTCGACGGCGTGGGGCAGGTTGCCCATTGCCTCAGCGTAGAAATCGGCGATGAGCAGCGCGGTGGTCTCCCGATTTATGGCGAACTCAGCCATGCCTGACCTCTAGTTGGCGGCCGCCAACCGTCGCACGGTCCCGTTGACGCGCGACAACGCCTCGTCCACGTCGGCCGAGGAAATGTGCCGGTGGGTGACCATGCGCAGCGACTGCTCGCGGCTGTGGCTGACCAGCACGCCGTCCTCGCGCAGGGCGGCGATGACTTCGCGGGCCTCGCCGACCTTGTCGCGGTCAACCTCGAAGATGACGATGTTGGTGTGGATGCTGTCCGGGTCGACCGTGAGGCCATCGATGTCGGCGAGGCCGGCGGCCAAGCGGCGCGCGTTGGCGTGGTCGTCGGCCAATCGCTCGACCATGGTATCCAGGGCAACCAGGCCGGCCGCGGCGAGCACGCCGGCTTGCCGCATCCCGCCACCCACCATCTTCCGCCACTTGCGCGCCCGCGCGATGAACTCCTGGGAGCCGCACAGTACCGAACCCACCGGACAGGACAGCGCCTTGGAAAGGCAGAAGCTCACGTCGTCCACGTCCTTGGTCAGTTCGGATACGGGGACCTCCAACGCCACCGCGGCGTTGAAAATGCGCGCCCCATCCAGGTGCACCGCTGCGCCGGCCGCGTGGGCGACGTCGACGACCTCCCGGGTGTCCTGCGGAGTCATCACGCCGCCGCTGCAACGGTTGTGCGTGTTCTCCAGGCAAACCAGCGTTGTCGCCGGAACGTGGATGTTGGAAGCGTCACGGACGGCGCCCGCCACGGATTCCGCCGAGATCCGGCCGTTGGCCTCATTGGGAACCAACCGGACCTGCGCGCCGGACAACGCCGTCGGCCCCCCTGACTCGTTCCAGAACATGTGGGCTTCCTGACCCATGATCATCTCATCGCCCCGGCTGCACCAGGTCAGGGCGGCGATCAGGTTGCTCATCGTGCCGCTGGCGGTCAGGAGGCCGGCCTCCTGACCAAGCATTTCGGCAGCACGTTCCTGCAACGCGTTGATCGAGGGGTCCTCCCCGAACACGTCGTCGCCGACCTCGGCTTCGGCCATCGCCCGGCGCATCTCGTCGGTGGGGTGGGTAATGGTGTCGCTGCGCAGGTCGATGACTGCCATGGAGCCTCCTGAATCGGTCGATATTCTCGCTTTGCCCTGGCCGATGCCCGGTCGGCGCCATTCTAGCACAATGCACGGCGGCGCCTGCCGGGCCATGTGTTATCCGAACCTGCTATCATGTTTCAACCGTAACCATCTGCACAATTTTGGCCGGAGGCGGCAATATGCGACAGAGCGCGGTCAGTTTCATAGCCAAAGGAATGACCCTGGAGGGCATCATCGCTTTGCCGGACGGCGAGGGACCGTTTCCCGGCGTGGTGATGTGCCATCCCCATCCGCTGCACGGCGGGAGCATGGACAACAACGTGGTGGTGGCCGTGACCTTCGGGCTGGCCGACGCCGGCATCGCCTCGCTGCGGTTCAACTTCCGCGGTGTGGGCAACAGCCAGGGGGAGCACGCTCACGGCGAGAAGGAACACCAGGAGACCCTGGTGGCCATGGACTTCCTCGGCGCGCTGCCCGACGTGAACGACGACCGGATCGGCCTGGGTGGATATTCGTTCAGCACGCGCGTTATCTGCGCGCACAAGCAGCTGTACAAGAAGCCCCGGGCCATCGCGCTGGTTGCTCCGTCCATCGAGGCGATCACCGACAGCCCGCTACAGAAGGACAAGACGCCCCGCATGATCATCACCGGCGACCGGGACCGCCTCGTCAACGCCGAAGGCGTCGACGCGCAACTGGGCAAATTCGATCCCCCGGTCGACTATCACGTGGTGCCCGGCGCGGACCACTTCTGGGTGGGGCAGGAACGCCAGATGGCCGAGAAGGTGGTGCAATTCTTCCTGGACCATCTGGCCACTCCCTAGCCCATGTCCCGGCCGCGGAGAGATCGCACGCCTATTTATCGGGATTGGACCCTGCTGCAGCTGGCGGCGCTGGCCCTGGCGCTGGACCAACTCACCAAATTCGTGGTCCGGCAAACCCTGGAATGGCATCACTCCTGGCCGGTGTACGGTTTCTTCCGCTTCACCCACGTGCAGAACACCGGCAGCGCGTTCGGGCTGTTCCAGGGCAACAACCTTCCTCTGCTGATCGTGTCGCTGGTGGGCGTGGCGGTGCTGGCGTACATCTACCGGACCCAGGAACGGCCCGGCCTCCTGATGCGGATCAGCATCGCGCTGATGCTGGGCGGGGCGCTGGGCAATCTCCTGGACCGCATCTGGCAGGGCCACGTGACCGACTTCATCGACATCGGACCCTGGCCGGTGTTCAACCTGGCCGATTCTTGGATAGTGGTCGGCCTTCTGATCCTGGCGTGGGTGCTGGTGGTGCATCGAGAAAAGCCGGTTGAGGCGATACCCGATAATGCCACAGCCTACGCCGCCTGCCCGATTTGCGACGGCGCCATGATCAGCCTGCCCAACGGCGCGCGCTGCGCCGACTGCGGAGTCCGCGAACGCTTCGTGGCCCAACGGCAGCAGGATTTGCCGGATTAGAGGTTTGCGGGATTGAGCAAAAGCGAGCGGTACGAATTTGTCGTGGACGGCAGTTCCGACCCGTCCCGGCTCGACGCTTGGCTGGCATCCCAACCGGCGTTGTCCAAAAGCGGGCTCTCCCGCAGCCGCCTGCAGGCCCTGGCGGGCGAAGGCAGGATCACCATCAATGGAGGCGTCGCCCGTCCAGCGCAACGGATTCGGCCCGGGGACGCGATCATCGTTTGCGTGCCGCCGGCCCGGTCTCCCGCGGACCTGATCCCGCAGGACATACCGGTTCCGGCCGTGTACGAGGACGAGCACCTGATCGTCGTGGACAAACCCGCGGGCCTACCGGTGCACCCGGGGCCGGGGCATCCTGACGGCACCCTGGTCAACGCCCTGTTGGCCCGGTGTCCCGACATCCGCGGGATCGGCGGCGAGTTGCGCCCCGGCATCGTGCACCGACTCGACCTGGACACCTCAGGCCTCTTGGTAGTCGCCAAGACGCAGGCGGCCCACCAGCGCCTCACCGAGCAGCTGAAGAACCGCGAGTTCCGGAAGGAATACCTGGCCGTGGCCGTGGGCATGGTCACTCCCGAGAATGGGACCATCGACGCGCCCGTCGCGCGGGACCCGCGGCACCGCCAGAAGATGGCCGTGGACGCCGGGGGGCGTTTGGCTCGCACCCATTACGAGACGCTGGAGGCGATGGAGGGACACACCCTGCTCAACCTCGTGCTCGAAACGGGTCGAACGCACCAGATTCGGGTCCACCTGGCGTACCTGGGCTACCCGCTGCTGGGCGACGTCGGGTACGGCAAAGCCAGCGCTCTGGTTGGCCGGCAATTCCTGCACGCGGCGCGCCTTGGTTTCCACCATCCCGTCAGCGGTGCGTGGACTGACCACGAGGCGGCGCTGCCCGACGATCTGGCGCGCGTCCTGGTTACGCTGCGTTCTCCCCGGGGACTTCCCGCTCCCCCTCTCCCGGGGTGACGATTTCAGGCAGTGCCGAGATAACCGCCTCGAATCCCTCGGACTCCAAACCCTCGGCTGCTTCCCGTATGCCAGCCGCTGCCGCGGTCACCGCTTCTTCGTCGGTCATGCCCAGTTCCGAGGCTGCTTGTCGCGCCGCTGCCAATGCTGCCTCGACCGCCGCGGTCAGGTCTCGTTGGGCTTCAACTGCGCCCTGGATCACCCCGTGGGCACCCCCACGTAGCGCTTCGGCCGGCGCCACCTGCAGTTGTTGCAAAGTTCGCAACGTGCCCAGCATGGCCCCCTGGGTAACGTTGCCCAGCTCTCCGGTGATGTCGTCTACGGCGTGAACCGCTCCCCGGGTGGCATGGCGAGCCAGTTCCAGCCCGTTATCCGCCGCGTCCGCCATGCGCTCCGTGGTGCGGCTCAGGACGGTTCCCACCCTTTGGGCCACCTCCGTCGCCCCGGCGCGTCCGCGTCCGGCGGACACGACCGCCGCCTGTGTGGAAGCCGCCAACTGGTATGCCGTCACGCCGATGGCCACGTCGGCGCCGGGAATGCGCCGCAGGTATCCGTAGGACAGGGATGACATCATATTCAGCCCCGGCACGGACGAGACGACCCGGGCCACGGGGGCCATTCCGGCCATCAGGTCGGCCAGCGCGGCGTCCCGGGAAATTTCGCCCTCCTCACGCAGGGGCACCAACAGGTTCAGGGACAGCAAGCCCAGCACAAAGGCGAGACCAAACAGGAACTCAAAACCGGACAGCGACACCGACGGCAGTGTTGTCATCCCGCCGGGCGCCGACCATGTGACGCTCAGGTCGAGGGAGCGCACCGACAGGTAATCGGCAATCAGGCCCCCCAGGACGGGCCCAATTCCAGCGCCCAGGCCGGTGATCATTCCGGCCACCCCGGAAAACGGCACGACCCGCCCTTCCGGAGCCACCTTGAGCGACAAGGTATTCAAGGTGAGCGTCACCCCGGACGCCGCCGCCCCGCCCAGCAGGTGCAGCGCCACCAGCAAGGGCATGGTCAGAAAGTAACGCTCCGGGTAGGTGGTGAACACCCACCCGATGATGACCAGCAGATACAGCGAGGCCGACAGCGACAGAACCGTTTTGCTCCCCACGCGATCGGCGAATCCGCCCCACACGCGCACGAAAATCACGTTGGAAAGCTGCCCCAATACGGTCAGCGCCATGACCGTTGGAACCGACAGCCCGATGACCGTCAGCATGTACACCGCGAAGAATGGTATCGCCAGGTTGGACGTAACGCTCCACACGAAAAGGAACTTGAGCAGTCGTGAGTAGTTGAGATCCCGAACCGGCTCCAGCAACATCTTGACCGGAGACTGCCAGGATGCGGAAGACGGGGGCATCATCGGCTCCGTCACCCGGGACACCGCAAAGGGGCCGAAGATTCCGAAAGTGCAGACGCCGCCGATCAACAGGAATGAAAAAGCCAGTGCTTCGTCACCTGGAGCGGATGCGTTCTCCCACCACCGGACGAAAAAGCTGCCCGCCAACCCCACCACCGAGGCGGCGATGGTGACCCGGGCCAGACGGCGGCCAAAATAACTGGCCATGTTGTCGGGCGGAACCAGATCCCGCAGCCAGGTGACGGACGTTATGGCCCACGTCGAGGAGAGGATGCCCCACGCTCCGAGGAATATGATCGCCATCAGCACGGCCATATTGCTCGGGGTTTCCCAAATCAGGGGAACCAGACCCATCAGGAGCCAAGCCAGTTGCATCCCCGCGAACGCCGGCCACCCCAGGACCTTCCGGGAGCGAAACTTTGCCACCAGCAGAATGACGGGCAGTCGCGTCACCTGCGCCATAAAGGGCAAAGCCGCCAGTATCCCCACCTGCAGGTTGTTGGCGCCCAGAGCCAGCGCGTAGGCGGCCATCATACCGCCGCTCCCCAATCCCCACATCGCGCCGAAGGATATATTTCCCCAACCCATGTAGCGGAGACTGCGCCCGGTTTCCTGCTCAGTGAGGGTGGGCTGGGGTTTCAGAAAATTGAGCATTGCAGAGTTTCCGGCCCCGAACTTTTCGCCGCGCCGCCGATATGGCCGTAAGATCGGAAACGGATATAATTGTAAACTAACCACGCCGCTGCGACGGATAAGCGATACCAGGCTACCGACATGACCTTGAACCCAACTCCGACAACCACTGAACCCCCTTCCGACTTCATCCGCGCCATCATCAACGAGGACCAGGCCGCCGGCGCCTACGACGGTCGCGTGGTGACACGCTTCCCGCCCGAGCCCAACGGGTACCTCCACATCGGGCATGCCAAGTCGATCTGCCTGAACTTTGGCGTCGGCGAGCAATACCACGGCGCCCGGTGCCACATGCGGTTCGACGACACCAACCCAACCCGCGAGGACATCGAGTACGTTGAATCGATCCTCGCGGACGTCAAGTGGTTGGGTTTCGACTGGGGCGACAACCTGTTCTACGCGTCCGACTATTTTGAGCAGCTGTACGACTACGCGGAGCAGTTGATCCTCGACGGCAACGCCTACGTGGACAGCCTCACCGCCGACGAAATCAGGGATTTCCGCGGCACGCTCACCGAGCCTGGGCAGGAGAGCCCCGACCGCCACCGGCCGGCCGAGGAGAGCCTGGACCTGTTCCGCCGGATGCGGGCCGGCGAGTTCGCCGACGGCGAGTACGTCCTGCGCGCCAAAATAGACATGGCGTCGCCCAACCTCAACATGCGGGACCCGGTGCTCTATCGCATCCGCCACGCAGAGCACCATCGCACCGGCAGCGACTGGTGCATCTACCCCATGTACGACTACGCCCACTCGCTGTCCGATTCCATCGAGCACATCACCCATTCGCTGTGCACGCTGGAGTTCGAGGATCATCGGCCGCTTTACGACTGGTGCCAGGAGGTGCTGGGCATATACCGCAGCCGCCAAATCGAGTTTGCCAGGCTCAACCTGACGCACACCGTGATGAGCAAGCGACGATTGCGGCAACTGGTCGAAGAGGGCCACGTTGCCGGGTGGGACGACCCGCGCATGCCCACCCTCAGCGCCCTGCGCCGCCGCGGGTACACTCCGGAGTCGATCCGCGATATGTGCGAGCGCGTGGGCGTGGCGCGTCGCAACTCGATGACCGAACTCGCGCTGCTCGAACACTGTCTCCGCGAGGACCTGAACCGCAGGGCTCCACGGCGCATGGCCGTGTTGGATCCCCTGAAGGTGGTGATCACCAACTACCCCGCTGGGGGCAGCGAAGAGTTCGACGCCATCAACAACCCAGAAGACGCGACCATGGGAACGCGCAGCGTGCCCTTCAGCCGCGAGGTGTACATCGAGCGAGACGATTTCATGGAGGACCCGCCCCGACGGTTCTACCGCCTGGCCCCGGGCCGCGAGGTTCGCCTGCGCTACGCCTGCCTCATCACCTGTACCGACGTGGTGAAGGACGAGCAGGGCGAAATCGTGGAAGTGCATTGCACCTGGGACCCCGACAGCCGCGGCGGCAACGCTCCGGATGGGCGGAGAGTTCAGGGCACCATTCACTGGGTCGCCGTCGATCACGCCGTGCCGGCGGAGGTGCGTCTCTACGACAACCTGTTCACGGAATCCGACCCGGCGGGGAGCGAAACCGATTTCCTGGACCTGATCAACCACGACTCGCTGGAAACGGTGACCGCCATGGCCGAGCCCGCCCTGGCGAATGCGGAGGCCGGCGACCGGTTCCAGTTTGAGCGATTGGGTTACTTCTGCGCCGACACCGATACGCGGCCCGGCGCCCCGGTATTCAACTGCACAACGACGCTCCGCGACACCTGGGCCCGGATCAGTCGGCAAGCCGGATAACCCCCACCATAACCGCCACCGCTCGCCCGCAACGCCGCTCCATCAGCATTTGACTAACATACCCGTTCCGTTGGTCGCTCAGCCGACCGGGACGGAGATACGAGGAGGCCAACCGCCGTGTCCGCGCCCGTTCGCGTTCGTTACGCGCCCAGCCCCACCGGGAATCCGCACATCGGCAACATCCGCACCGCCATGTTCAACTGGCTGTTCGCCCGCCGCAACGGCGGGAAGTTCGTCGTGCGCGTGGAGGACACCGACCAGGGCCGCATCACCGAGGGAGCGGTTGATCACATACTTGATGGGCTGGAATGGCTGGGTATCGACTGGGACGAGGGCCCGCGTGTGGGCGGCCCTTTTGGGCCGTACTTTCAGTCGGAGCGTCTGGAGCGCTACCACCAGGCCGCCGAACGGCTGATTGCGTCCGGCAACGCGTATCGCTGCTACTGTCCCCCGGAGCGCGTCGCGGAACTACGCAAGGAGCAGGCCCGCAACAGGCAGAGGCAAGGCTACGACAGCCACTGTCGCTTTCTCTCTGACGACGAACGCGGGGAGAAGGAAGCTGAGGGCGCGTCCGCGGTTCTCCGCTTCGCCATGCCCCAGAGCGGCGTGACCTCGGTGCAGGACTCGATCCGCGGGCACGTGGAGTGGCAGAACGACCTGACCGACGATTTCGTGCTGGTGAAGTCCGACGGCTTCCCGACCTATCATATGGCGGTTGTGGTTGATGACCACGCCATGGAAATCTCCCACGTCCTCCGTGCTGAGGAATGGCTGCCCAGCACGCCGCGCCACGTGCAGCTGTACCGCGCCCTGGGCCTGGACATGCCGACTTTTGGTCACCTCCCCATGATCCTGGGCTCGGATCGGGCCAAGCTCTCCAAACGGCACGGCGCCACCTCCCTGATGGAGTACCGGGACGACGGGTTCCTTCCCGAGGCGCTGATCAACTTCATGGCCCTGCTGGGTTGGTCACTGGACGGCGAGACCGAGGTGATGAATGCCGATACCATTCGGGACAACTTCACTCTCGATCGGGTGGGCAAGCCGGCGGCGATCTTCGATCTCGACAAGCTGCAGTGGATGAATGGTGTTTACATCCGCCAAACGGACGACGAAGACCTGGCCGACCGGATCTTGCCCTTCCTCGAAAAGGAATACCCCGCCGGGCTACTGCCCATTGACCGGGATTACCTGCTCCGGATCGTCCCCCTGGTGCAGGAACGGCTCAAGACCCTGGCCGACGCCCCGGATATGCTCTCCTACTTTTTCGAGGAAACGCTGGACTATGACCCGGCCAGCGTGATCCAGAGGGGAATGGATGCAGCAGGCGCCCACGGTGTGATCCTGAGGGCCCGGTCCGACTTGGCGTCGGTTCCGGCCAACGAATTTCATCACGAAAATCTTGAAAATATTCTCAGGGCCACCGGCCAGGACCTCGAGTTGTCGGGCCGGCAGTTCTTCGGTGCGCTGAGGTCGGCGATAACCGGCCGGACCGCAACGCCGCCCCTGTTCGAGATGATGGAAGTCATGGGCCAGGACCGCGTGGTGCGGCGGCTGGATGCGGCGGCGGAGAAGTTGTCCGCCCTCTAGTCTGAGCGAGGTTCCGGCATCGGTTGGCCGCAGTGGGGGCAAATCTCGCCTCCGGCTGAACGCGCCAGGCTGCTGTCATTGGCAGCGTCGCCCACCTGAGCTTCCAGCATTCCCGCGCTGATGATGCCGGCCGGCAACGCGAAAAGCCCTATCCCCAGCAGCGCGATGACCGCGGCCAGCATACGTCCCGCAAGGGTTACCGGCACCAGATCGCCATATCCCACCGTGGTGAGCGTTACTACGGCCCACCACATTGCCGCCGGTATGCTGGAGAAAACCTCCGATTGTGCGCCTTTTTCGGCGAAGTACATCAGCGCGGCCGCGACCACCAACAGCACCAGCAAGCCGGCCAGCGTGGCCAGCAGTTGGCTTCCCTTCTGGCGTAACACGACGGCCAACCGCCGCCCGCCGGGGAAGTACCTGGCCAGCTTCATGGTGCGAGTCAGGAGGCGGACGGCCAGCAGGAAGGAAAGGTTGGGCCCGCCACCGGTCACCAGCAGCCACACGGCGGCCACCGCCGACGGCGCCAGGGCGGCGGCGTCGATCAGGGCGACCGGCGAAACGACGTACCGCCAGCGCTGCCGCCAGGGCGACCCGCCCGGGTCCGCTTCCGGCGCGGTCCACAGTCTCAAAGCGTATTCCACCAGAAACACCGCCACGGTGATGTCCTCGACGAGGTGAAACCAGAAGTCGTGGCTGGCACGGAAACGCGGAACCGTCCACAGGATCAGGGAGATCGAGTTGATGGCAACCACTGACACCAACGCGATTTCCACCAGGAACGAGCCTCTTCGTTGCCGCAAGCCGGTTCCCCATGGCCGTTGACCGATCCGGGGATCCAACAGATTGAACACCCGGCGGCGCAGGGTCGGTGACCCTGGGTGTCGGATAGGGGTCGGTTCGTTCACGGAAAATTACCGGCGCCTGGGGGTTTGCCGGGTAGCCGAATTAGGCCGCCAATTGATATCGCTGCCCGGAACGAGGTGCGGAACGGGTCCGGTTGTGCCGGGCAAACATAACATCGCGGGCCGGGCGGGCGCCACCGCCGGAAGGCCCCGGCCCAGGTTGGTACAATTTCGAAAATCAATCAAAATTATTCGCTTTTTTGGGTTGACACCAACGCTTTCGGGGGTTGTAAAGTAATTCGCATGGCACCGACGGTAGACACAGTCGGATTGACTTGTGGAATGGCCGCATAAGGCCAAACGATAGCCTAACCCACTATCAGTGCGGAAATAAACAACCGGGTGGACGCGGTGATGGGGCGCGGGCGGGAATAACAAAAATGCATTTGTTCAGGAGCTTTTGAGAGATGACGGTAAGCGCTGCCAAGATTATCAGCGACGGGGTTTTCAAGGTCGACGGCGGATCGAGTTTCGGATCAATTCCGAAAATGATGTGGGAAAACCTGGTTTCGACGGACCGCAAAAACCGGGTGACGATGGGCCTGAATTGCCTGTTGATCGAGTGCGCCGGGAAGAAGATCATCGTGGACACCGGGGTCGGCCCCAAGGATAACTTTCGCGACAAGGAGATGTACGGACTCGTGCCCAGCCGGCTGATGCGCAGCCTTAAAGGGCTCGGCCTGGGCCCCCGGGACATCGACGCGGTCGTGCTCTCCCACCTGCACTTCAGTCACGCCGGCGGGTCAACCCGGATGGACCGGCTCGGCGACATGGTGCCGTCCTTTCCACGGGCGACCTATTATGTCCAGCGCGCCAGCTGGGATGACGCCCACAACCCATCCTTGCGCAACACCGAGGCGTTCCGGGTCGAGGACTTTGCCCCCATCGCCGACCGCGGGCAACTGGAACTGCTGGACGGAGATACCGAGTTGTTCCCCGGCCTGAGCCTGGTCGTCACCGACGGCCATTGTCTGGGCCACCAGATTGCGGTGTTCACCTACGGCGGCGAGCGCGTCGTATACCTCGGAGACCTGGTCCCGACGCCCCATCACCTGGGCCTGACCATAATCTCGTCCTTCGACTACGAGCCCGAGACCACGCTGGAACAGAAGCGCATTATCCTGGCCGAGGCCGAGCGTCAGGGACACCTCCTGGTGTTCTGCCATGGTCATGAGACCCGGGCCGGCTACCTGGAGCGACGGCAGGACATGAGCTACCTGCGTCCCGTGGAGTTCTAAGCCCTATCACCGGCGAGCGCTACTCGGCAGGATTTGATCCAGGCGCGGATGGCGCTGCTGCTCTGAAGGACCGTTTACCGCGAACCTGTGGTGTAGGGCGTGTCACCCAGCGGATGTTCCGCCCACTTGCCGGCCTCCACTGAGGCCAGGAAATCGGACACCAGGCGGTTGAAAAGTTCCGGTTCCTCCAGGTTGATGGCGTGGCCGCACTGCGGAAGCACCGCCAGCCCGCTGCGGGGGATGTGACGCTTCATCATGATGGACGGCTCGACGCACGGGTCGTCCTCGTCGCCGATCATGATCAGGGTCGGCACCTGGCATAAGTTCATCTGCGGTATCAACTGGTCGACGGTCGGGCGGCGCAGCTGGACACCGCGGAAGGTGTAGGCGGAGCCCCGGGCGTGGTGCCCAAAGAGCAGCCGCATGAATTCCTCGTATCCCCGCGGGTCCTTGCGTTGGAGCTGCACCCTGGTGGGACCACTGCCGTAGTCCTTCATCACGGGGGCCGTGCCTTCAGCGAGCAGCCGTGCGGCCATCGCCTCCCCGCCGGAGCGGAACGCCTCGTTGTGCGTGGTGCCCGAGCCCGCCGACGCCACGATGATCGCCTTGCAACGCTCCGGATAGCGCAGCGCGAAATTCAACGCCACGTTCCCGCCCATGGATAGCCCGCCGACGTATGCCTGTTCGAGCCCCAGGTGGTCCATCAGGCGGCGCAGGTCTTCGATGGTGATGTCCTGAGAATAGGCCTCGGGGTCGTTGGGCACGTCCGACGGTGGATACCCCCGGTCGTTGTAGGTGATCACGCGGTAGCGGTGGCTGAAATAACGCACCTGCTGTTCCCAGCTCTCATAGGAACCGGCAAACTCGTGGCTCCAGATGAGCGGGAATCCCTCGCCGGTTGACTGGTAGAAGATGCGAACGCCGTCGGAATCGAAAGTGGGCATGCTTGCTCCGTATGTGTCGCTGGAACGCTGGTGGCGACGGCACGCTTATCGGCGCCGGCGAAAAAGCCGCCACACCGGGGTGGTGAATCCCGGCAACAGCTCGCCGCCGTTCAGTTCGTCGCCCTCAGTGAGGATTTCAGGTGGTTGGCCCTGGCGGTATCGGGTAATCGTCGTGGTTTCAGGATCACCGTACCAGACTTCCTGGCTGCCGAAGTCGAGCCACATCCGGGCGCGGTCCACAACCATGCGCGGTGTGTCGCTGGGCGACTTGATCTCCACGGCCAGGTCGGGAACCAACGGGCGGTAGCCGGACGAAAAGCCCTCGATACGGCCAGGCGCTATCCAAGCTACGTCGGGAGCTCGCACCGTGTCTGGGTCGGTTTCAAGTTGGAAGCCCGCATTGTCTCGTATCTCGCCGTAATCGTTGTCTTCGCAATATCGGCCCAACGCGACAGCGAACCTTGCGGACACGTCGCCATGCCCATCTCCCGGCGGTGGCATCTTTTCGGTCAACTCCCCGCGCACCAACTCGTACCGGTATCCGTCATCGGGCATGAGCAGCAGTTGTCCGGCGGTGATTAATTTTGTGGTCGTCACATTGCACCAGCCTTCGGGCAGCAACCCCTCGCCGGCATTGTAGCATCAGCGGGGCCCCTCTCCATCAGGAGAGAGGCCCCGTGAGACGGGCGGTTTGAGGCGTCTACTCGTTGGGTGTCAGCGCCAGTGAGCGGATTTCGCCAAACTCCTTCTGGATCTTGTCCCACGTGTCGCCGCCGTCAGTGCTCACGTACACGTAGCCGTAGATGCTGGCGGCCACCATTACGTCGTCGACGTGAGGGCTCGCGGCGAACCAGTACACCACGGAGTTAGGAGTGGCCGACAACTGCGGAGCGTCCCAGGACGCGCCGGCGTCGCGGGTGCGCCGGATGGTTCCGGTGATTCCAGGGATGGAGTCGCCGTTGCCTACGAACATGACGCTGGGGTTGTCTGGCTTGATGACCATGCCCCGGCAGTAGGAACGCACGTCCTCCGCATGGAAGCGGGGGAACTCGTGCAGCTCCCAGCTCTCGCCCTCGTCATTGCTGGTGGAGATGCCGAAAGGCGTGGTGCAATAGACGGCGGAGTCGGGGCCGGGCTTCAGGGCCATGCCGTGGATGTCGCCGTGGAAGGGATCGGGACCCAGATCGGGCAGGCGCGTCCAGTTGTCGCCGCCGTCCAGGCTGCGGTAGACGCCGTCGACTTCGATGCCGGCCCACACGGTGCGAGTGTCCCGCGGGTCAACGATGATGTTGGTGGTACGCGGGATGCCGATGGGGCAGGGCATCCGGACGCCCAAGTCCAGGGACTCCCAGCTCTTGCCACCGTCACGGGAGCGGAATGCGTTGGGCCGAGTGCCCACGAACACCGTGTCGGAGTCGTCCGGGTCGACGCCCACAGACCAGATCTGCAGGTCGTCCATGGGGGACTCGAGGTAGCTCCAGGTGAAGCCGTTGTCGTCGGATCGGAACAGGCCGCCGTCGGTGCCGGCGTAGATGCGGCTCCGATTGCCGGGGTCGGTAGCCAGCGCGCGGACGTTGCACTCGCTGGGCAGGGGGTCGCGTATGCGGTTCCAGGACTCGCCGCCGTCGGGGCTGACGGAGAGGCCGCCGCCCACGGTGCCGACGCTGATGGTGTAATTTCCGGCCATGATTACCTCCTCAACTGCGCAAAAAGCGTAACGTGGGATGCCAGGGCAGCGGAAATGCGCCGCCGGCCGCATCATAGCACAGCCGGCGCGTGTTACCGCTCCGGCAGTGCCGTTTCAGTCTGAATGAACCCGCCACAGGCACCCGTTTGGTCATCGCGAGGTGGGAAGCGACGTGGCGATCTCGCACCGGCGAAAGCGCCCGTTGCCCTGACGAGATTGCCGCGCCTCGCTCGCAATTACAATTCTCGTGAAGTGGGTACGAGTGGGGGTTACACCCCCTGCCGAAGACAACGCGTCACGCCGTCGCCTGTCTTCAGAAGTTCGGCCGGTCGCTGCCGTCCGGCAGGTCGTAGTCGGGACGATCAATCGACCCAAAGTTGGGGCGGACGTTCATTTCGCGCAGTCTCCGTACCCGCTCCTCGATGGGCGGATGCGTGGAGAAGAGGCGCGCCATGGAGCGGCCGCTCAGCGGATTGACGATGAACAGGTGGGAGGCTGCCTCGTTGACCTTCATGGGACGGATCTCGCTGCCCATTTCGAGCTTCTCCAGGGCGCGGGCCAGGGCCTCGGGGTTGCCGCAATTTTGCGCGCCGGTCTGGTCGGCCTGGAACTCCCGGGCGCGGGAGATGGCCATGCGGATGATCGTGGCGGCGATGGGCATGATGATGGCAATGATGAGGAGCGTGATGAAGTTGCCTCCCCCGCCCTCGTCGTCGTCGCTGTGGCCGCCGAAACTGCTGAAGATCGCCGCGAACTGCGCCATGAACGCCAGCATCGTGATCGCGCCCGCAATGGTGGCGACGATGGTCATGATCAGGGTGTCGCGGTTGCCCACGTGCGCCATCTCGTGGGCCATTACGCCGGCCAGTTCCTCCCGCGTCAGGATTTGTCGGATACCGGTGGTCACGGCGACGGTGGCGTTCTGCGGATTGCGGCCGGTGGCGAAGGCGTTGGGAGATGGATCGTCGATCTCGTACACCTTGGGCATCGGCATGTTGGCCAGCCGCGCCTGCTCGGCCACCAGTTGGTACAGTTGGGGATCCTCGTCAGCGGTGACCGGGCGGGCGTGGGCCATGCTCAGCGCGATCTTGTCGCTGAACCAATAGGCGCCAAAGTTCATCGCCAGCGCGAACACCAGCGCGATGATCAGGCCAGCCTGACCGCCCACGGCGGCGCCGATGAGCAGCAGAAGCCCGGTGAGAACCATAAGGAGGAAGAACGTCTTGACGTGGTTCATTGCCTTCTCTCCAGGGGGTGGACGTGAACGGTCATTACAAGATCATTCTATCATTGGGCATATCACCCCGTAGCCCCGTCCGCACGCGATCTCTGAACTCGACCATTACGGCTGTGCGAGGTTTCGAGACTGGTGATACGTCCACGCAGGTACACCGAGCGACTGCCGAGCCGGCGACTGGGCTCAACCGGCTGCGGGGGCTCATGTCAGGCAAGCTTGACATTGCATCGACATTAGCTCTAGCTTGCCGTTTATCCGAGCGATGCCCAGGGCCACAACCCGAATGCTATCGATAAGATCACCCTGGATCAATTCTTTCGATGGATTCGCCGGTTCCATACGGGAATCCGCGATCGTTGCAGCGCCGTTCATCCGTCGCCGCCCACTGAAGCGGCTGGTCGGCAAACTGCGAGCGCGGCGATCCGTGAAGGTTGACCTTCTGACGAGCCTGGCGAGCCGCAGTCTCGAAGAGGCACTGGTTGACTGCGGAGCATTGCTGTGGTTTTGCGAACAGGTCCCTGGAACGTCGATCCGCCACCTTTTACACCTGCACGCGAAGGCTTATGTTGCCGATGGGCATACGGCGATTGTGACTTCGGCGAACTTGACCAACGCCGGGCTGTCGGGGAACTTTGAACTCAGGGTGAAGATCACCGACGTCGCGGCGGTGGATGCAATCGCGCGCGACCTCACTGACTACGGCGCGATGGGCGTGGCAGTAACCCGCGATCAATTGGCCGAATTGGACGCGTTGGCGCAAACGGCTCAAAACAACAAGGCGTCGACCGACGCGCTTGACCAAATGAAATAGCGGATTTTTGCGGCATGAAATCAATTCAGTGCCCTCCAATCAGTGCCCTCCAAGGTATGGCAATGGGCGTACATACCGACAACCTCCATGGTGATCCGCGAGTTCCAACGACAACGAACATATCCGCATACCACCATCGGTCGTGGTTAATGTCGGTGTGCTATCTTTAGGCGGGAGGCAAGGTTATGCTGGCCAGTCTGACGCAAGACAACTGGATCGCACTCCATGAAACGATGGCGTCCGCTTTGCCCGAGGGGCGCTATTTCGACGTGTCCATCGAGGACGAGCGGATCGTGCTGACACCAGTGGTCCTGTCCGATGGAGCGATCGCGCATGAGCGGCTGCCGGAATTAGTCCAAACGGCGCGGAATTGGCTGGCGGCGGCGGACCGGGAGTTTGATGCGGAACGCGACCTGGCTGCCGCGCGCTGTTTGTGGGAAGCAGTCCGAGCCGCCGTCACCGCCGTGAGCATCAAACGAGGAACACCGGTTGGAACCGACGCTGACATGTTCGCATTGGTGGTTGCCCTGGACAAAGAAGATGGCGGCGACTATAAGCATCTGGTCAGATTCGGCGTGGCTCAATCTTTGAACGATCAGATTAACGGGCCAGGCCTGAGATGCCCTACTCGGGATGATTTCGACTTTGAAGTCGCGCGGCGTGCAACGAAGGGCTTGGTTGATTACCTTACCGGACTTTCCGCAGCAGTGACTTCTCCCTGATGGAACGGTCCGAACATGTTGCCCTTGCCCGCACTTACATCGCGGCCTCGGTCCGGCTAGAAGCCGACGGTATCCACCAGTTGGCTGCCGAAGCCGTTTGGGGAGCGGCGAACCTGGCGGCCGAAGCTTGCCGGCACGCGCGCCGCTTGGGTCATGGCAACGTCGCCGAAAAACGCCGTTTAATACGTGAACTAGCCGCCGCTGACACCAGGGAGCCGGATTTGGAATTCTCGTTTCACCAGGCCCAGGTGCGTCTGCATAACCATTTCTACACTAACCGGCTGACTGCTGAGCAAGCGTTTCATTGGCTGGCACTGGGCCGAGCCTTCGTAGAGCGCCTGCTCCAAATATCCGAAACACCTAGCAACCAAGCGGACCTGCTATGACCACCAGCAACGAAAATCCTCACACCCTCTCCGGTCTCCCCATCGAACCGCTATACACGCCCGCCGGCCTGGACGCCAGCGGATTCGACGAGCCGACAGACCTCGGCGACCCGGGCGAGTTTCCCTTTACCCGCGGCGCCTACCCGACCATGTATCGCGGGCGGCTGTGGACCCGGCGGCAGATCGCCGGCTTCGGCACCGCCCGCGCCACCAACGGGCGCTACCGCTTCCTGCTGGCCCACGGCCAGACCGGCCTGAGCACTGACTTCGATCATCCGACGCTCACCGGGTACGACTCCGACCATGAACTGGCCGAGGGCGAGGTGGGCCGCCTGGGCGTCGCCATTGACACGGCAGCCGACATGGGAGAGCTCTTCGACGGGATACCGCTGGACCAGGCCAGCGTCTCACTGACCATCAACCACCCGGCCATTGTGCTGCTGGCGATGTTCCTGCACAACGCAGAGCGAAGTGGGACGGCCTGGTCGGCGTTGCGCGGAACTGTGCAAAACGACTCCCTGAAGGAGTTGCACGGGCAGAAGACCTTCGCCCTGCCGCCCGCGCCGGCCCTGCGCCTCACCACCGACGTCGTCGAGTTCTGCACGAAACACGTCCCCAACTGGTACACCATCTCCATCAGCGGCTACCACACCCGCGAGGCCGGTTCCGACGCGGTGCAGGAACTGGCGTTCACCGTGGCCCAGGGCATGGCCTACGTCGAATCGGCAATGCGGCGTGGTCTGGCAGTGGACCAGTTTGCCTCCCGTCTGTCGCACTTCTTCGGTGTGCACAACGACTTCTTCGAGGAGGTCGCCAAGTTCCGGGCGGCGCGACGGATGTGGGCGCGACTGATGCGCGATCGCTACCGCGCGACGCGGCCGGAATCCATGCGGATGCGGTTCCACACCCAGACGCTGGGGTCGACACTGGTTCGGCAAGATCCGCTGAACAACATCCTGCGCGGCGGGCTGCAGGCCCTGGCGGCGGTGCTGGGCGGCACCCAGTCGCTGCACGTCAGCGGCTACGACGAGGCCTACGACATCCCCTCCGAGGAGGCCATGCGCATCTCGCTGGCCACGCAGATGATCCTCGCCCACGAGTCCGGCGTGGCGGCCACGCCAGACCCGCTTGGCGGCTCAGCCTACCTGGAAACGCTGACCAACCAGCTGGAAGAGGCGGCCATGGCCTACATCGAGCGCATCGATTCCATGGGCAACGGCAGCATGCTGGACGGGATGCTGGAGGCCATCGGCAGCGGCTACATCGAAAGCGAAATCGCCCAGGCGTCGTATCGATACCAGCAGCGGGTGGAATCGGGCGATTACACCATCGTCGGCGTCAACGACGAGTACAGCGACGACGCCGGCAACGCCGGGTCCCTGGAGCTTTTCGAGTTCGATTACGCCGAGGAGGAGCGGCAGATCGAGCGCCTCACGACCGTACGCCAGGGTCGCCACGAGGCCGACGCCGCGGCTGCACTGCGCGACATCGCGAGCACCGCCCGCGCGGACGGCAACCTCATGCCCACGATCCTCACGGCCGTTGCCGCCGGCGTAACCGAGGGCGAAATCATGGGCGCCCTGCGCGACCAATGGGGCGAGTACGTGGACCCCGGGGTGTTTTAGATGAATTCAAAACCGATTGCGGTATAGTGGTACCAACCGTGATGCTCTGGCCGTGGACGCGGAGGACGGTATGAAGAGTCCGTTATTCCCCATTTTGATTGTGATTCTAACGGCGTTCTTCGGGTTCAGTTGGGTGATGTTAGCCGGGAATTGGCTGGGGTTGGGCGCATTCAGCACCGACCGATACATCGTTGGCGAACTGCTGCCCCTTGCGTATGGGGGCGCTGGATTGTCCGTGATATTCCTCTTCGCCTTCGTCGCGGCCAAATTGCATTACAAATGAGAAGGATATTCAACGATCTCGGCACGATGTGCCTGGGCGTGACCGCAATTTTGATCGCCGGCGTGATAATCAGCATAGGCACAGATGCAGGCCCACAGTTGGCCGCAGTGATCGGTTTTGTCGTTGTGGGAGCGACCGGGGTCACCCTTCGCATGATTGGCAACGAGGCCGGAGGGTCGTCGGACGGCAGTTAACAATTGGTTTCTACCGCTAGAAGCAGACTGAATAACCCACCCCGCGTCCTTCTCGCCAAGCTTGGCCTGGACGGGCACGACCGCGGCGTCAAGGTCATCGCCCGCGCCTTGCGCGACGCCGGCATGGAGGTCGTTTACCTGGGGATGCGGGTCACGGCCGACCAGGTGGCTGCGGCGGCCGCGCAGGAGGACGTGGACGTGGTCGGCATCAGCATCCTGTCCGGTGCGCACATGCGGCTCATGCCGCGCATGGTCGATGCGCTGCAACGGCACGGCCTGCGCGGTGATGCGGACGGCCATGTCATGCTCCTGGTCGGCGGCACCATACCCGACGGCGACGTCGAGCCCCTGCGGCAGATGGGCGTGGACGGTGTTTTCCCGGTGGGAACTTTCACCGGCGAGATGGTGGACTTCATCCGCGCGGGATTGTCGGGAGAAACCCCATGAACTGGCCGCCCGAATATGATCCCGACTACGTTCCCAACGCGGATGCAGAGCACTGGGACGCCCGATCGGAGACGATGCACCCAGGCGAGCGGGACGGGGTGATTCTTGAGAAGTTGCGCGGCCAGGTCCGGTACGCCTGGGAGCACTCCGGCTTCTACCGTGACTTCTGGAAGGACGCACCCGTGGATCCGGCCAACATCCGCAGCCTGGAGGAATTCGCGCGCCTGCCCATCCTCACCGAGGAAGAGGTGAGGGTGGAGCAGGAAGCGCACCCTCCCTACGGTCGATTCCTCTGCATCCCGCCGGACGGGGTGTACCGGATCCATGGCACATCGGGAACCACGGGCCGGCCCACCGTGTTCGGCATCAGCCGCGGCGACTGGGACCGCATCGGCGAAGCCCACGCGCGCATCCTCTGGGCCGCCGGCGTGCGCCCCGGCGACACGGTCATGGTGGCGGCGGTATTCAGCCTCTACGTGGGCAGCTGGGGCGCGCTCGTGGGAGCCGAGCGGCTGGGCGCAACCTGCTTCCCCTTTGGCGCCGGCGCGCCGGGTCAGACCGAGCGGGCGGTGGAATGGGCGGAGATGGTGAAGCCGGCCGCCTTGTACGCCACGCCGTCCTACGCCCTGTACCTGGCGGAGACGGCGCGCGAAATGGGCGTCGACCCGCGCGAAGACTTCGGGTTTCGCCTGATGTTCTTCAGTGGCGAGCCTGGCGCCAGCGTGCCCGCCACCCGTCAGGCCATCGAGGACGCCTTCGGCTGCTACGTGGTCGACCAGGGCAGCATGGCGGAGATGACGCCGTGGATGACCAACGGCGGCTGCCGTCATCTGCGACAGGGAATGCACCTTTGGCAGGACATCGTGTATACCCAACTGGTGGATCCGGAGACTCACGAGCCCGTTGCAATGGGCGGCGAGGGCGTGCCGGTATACACACACCTTGAGCGGGAGTCGCAGCCCATGATCCGCTACTGGTCCGGCGACATCGCCCGGTGGGAGATGGTGGACTGCCCCTGCGGCCGAACCTACCCCACGCTGACCCAGGGCATCTACGGCCGCGCCGACGACATGCTGATCATCCGCGGCCAGAACGTTTTCCCCTCTCGCATCGAGGACGTGCTGCGCGGATTGCACGAGTTCGGCGGCGAGTTCCGCCTGGTGGTCGAACGTGAGCGCGGCTACCTGGACCGGTTGACGGTGCAGACCGAGGTGTCCGCCGATGTTTGGGCGTCGGCGGGCGAAGGCGGACCCGACGGGCTGAACAGCCTGCGCGACCAGTTCCGCGACACTCTCCGGCGGGCCCTGGGCGTGGGCGTCTCCGTCGAGCTCAAGCCCGAGGGGGAATTCGAGCGTACCCAGTTCAAGGCGCGCCGGGTGATCGACCTCCGGCAGTAGGCCGCCGCACCGATCCGCACCACCGCCGGGATGGATCGATGCTTGTCTGGACGTGATGCCGCAGCGCCGTGCCGAACCTCAATTGACGGACCGGTCCCATGGAATGGCCCCTGCCTGACGCATCCATCTACCGGCCGCCCGGCATACCCGGCCCGCGCGCCCGGGTGGGCGAGATCATGCCCGGTCTGCATCAGCGCGGATTGATCACCACCAGCGCGTTCCTGGTGATCACCCCCGACGCGGAAACGGGTGAGGACGGGGTTGCGATCATCGACTCCGGCTGGCGGCTCTACCACCACCGTCGGATCATCGAATACCTGGGCCGGCTGGGATACGGACCAGGATCGGTCCGCCAGTTGATCTCCACCCACTACCACCCGGACCACATGGGCGGCATGGCCGGACTGATCGAGGCGACCGCTGCGCCGCTGGCCGCCCACGGTCTGGAAGCACCCTACATGTCGGGAGAAGACGGCCTGAAGGTTCCCAATCCGGTCAAGCCCCGGTGGCTCCGCCCGTTCATGTGGCCGCTGTTGACCTGGATGACCCCTCCGCGGGTGCCGGTAGCCAGCCGCCTGAACGAAGGCGACGTCCTGCCGCTCCTCAGCGGCGCGACCGTGGTGCATACGCCGGGGCACACGCCGGGGAGTATCAGCCTGCACTTCCCCAACGAGGGAGTCCTGCTGGTCGCCGACGCCCTGCAGCGCTACCAGGGCCGCCTCACCCTACCCTCCCGCTGGTTCTCCAGCGACATGGAAGCGGCCAAGGAGTCGGTCCGCCGCCTGTCCCACTTGGACTTTGATGTGATCTGCTTCAGCCACTTCGAACCGATGCGTCAGGGCGCGCGGGCCGCGCTACGGTCGTTGGCTGAGTATTTGTAGGAGCCTTCGATCCCCCGCGCGCGGGCACAACACAACTCCGGACCGGTATAAGGACACCCAACCATGCCCGACAACACAACCGCACCCACCGATACGTCCGACGGCCTCCCCCTGCCCCTGGAAGGCATCCGAGTCCTCGATGCCACCCACATCGTCGCCGGCCCGTTCTGCTCCCTGATACTGGCCGACATGGGAGCGGAGGTCATCAAGATCGAGCGTCCGCGCACCGGAGACCTGGCCCGGGGTCGTGGCCCCTTCATCGGCGACGCCGAGACCGGCCAGGTGAGCAGCCGTTACCTGGGCGTCAACCGCAACAAGAAGAGTGTGACCCTCGATCTGCGCAACGGCACGTGCAAAGCCGCCTTCGAAAACCTCATCGCCAACTCGGACATCCTGCTGGACAACTGGGGGCCCGGCGCCTTCCGCCGCCTGGGTCTGGGATACGAACGGCTCCGCGAGATCAACCCGCGCCTGATCTACGCGGAAATCACCGGCTATGGCGATGCCGAGGGAGCCCGCGGCCCCTATTCCGACTGGCCGGCCAACAATCTTGCCATCCAGGCCATGTCCGGCTGGATGGACCTCACCGGCGAGCCGGGCGGGACTCCGCAGGCGGTGGGCGACAACATCGGCGACTCGGTTCCGGGGGTGTGGGCCGCCCTGGCAATCGTGCTGGCCCTGGAGACCCGTCGGCAAACCGGCGTGGGCCAGCACGTCGACGTGGCAATGTACGAGTGCATGGCATCACACGTGATCAGCAACATGAACGCCTACCAGGCCACCGGCACGACGCCCGGGCGGACCAGGCAGGCATCTCTATCCCCCGGTCTCGCCCTGCGCGCGTCCGACGGGCACGTGGTGATGGCCGGCGTGCGCACCCCGCAGCGCCTGGCCGGTCTCTGGGAGCTCATCGGCCGTACTGATTTGCCGGAGGCGGACGAGCGCTACCTGCAGCAGTTCCCCGACGCCGATTTCGTTTTCGACGAGATGATCCCCGCCATAGAGGAATGGTCTTCGCAGCGTCCGAAATGGGAGGTCGCCGGTCGCCTGACCGAACTCGGCTTCTCCATGGGTGTGGCCCAGAGCGTCGCCGATCTGGCCGACTGCCCGCAGCTCGAGGCGCGCGGGATGTACGTTGACACCGGCGACACCCTGGGCGGGACCTTTCGATCACTGGCAACGCCCATCCAGCTGAAATCCTGCCGCCCATCGGACGCCGGAACGCCGCCAACACTTGGCCAGCACAACGCCGAGATCCTCTGCACGCTGGGCGGTTTGGCACAAGAGCAGTTGGCCGAGTTGGAAGCGGAGGGGGCGGTATAAACCGGGCGACTGTGGTAATCTTGCCGCCAATAACGCTCGATAATCGTTATCAGGAGGATGAACGATGTGCGCGATGCTGAAGAGCCGTAGCGGCCTGACAATTACCACCAACTCGCCGGCGGCCGCTGATCTGTATCAGGAAGGGCTGGACCTGGTTCTCTCCCAGAACTACGGGCCCGACGCCAAGCTTGAAGCGGCCATCGAAGCGGACGAGGGGTTCGCCATGGCCCACGTCGTGCAGGCGTACGTCCTGCACCTACAGACCAACGTTCCGGCCGCCCGGGCAGCGGCGGAAAAGGCGGTCGAACTATCCGCCGGATGCTCCCGGGAAGAGCAGCAGATCGCCCGGATCGTGCATAGCTTCACCCACGGGAAGGGCACCGAGGCTATCGGACTGGTCCAGGAGCACCTGGACGAGTTTCCCACCGACACCCTGGCCATGCGCGTCGCCCAGCGCCTCTACATGCTGGGCTGCTTCGGTGCCGGCGTCCCGGACTTCCCCAACCACCTGATGGCGATGATGCAAAAGGTGGCGCCGGCCAACGGCGACGACTGGGCGTTCCTCGGTCAGTATGCCTTCGCCCATCACGAGACCAACCAGCCCGAAAAGGCCATGGACCTGGCCACCCGCTCCCTGGAGGGCAACCCGCAGAACGCGGTGGCCAGCCACTCCGTGACCCATTCCTACTTTGAAATGGGCGATGCCGCCAACGGCGGCCGGTGGCTGGGCGACTGGCTGGACGGCTGGGACCGGCGCGCCTCGTACAATACGCACCTGTCGTGGCACCTGGCCCTGTTCGAACTGGCGCAGGGTCGTTACAACCAGGCGCTGGAACTGTACGAGACGCACATCAGGCCTGGCGTGCAGGCGCGCAACCTCGCGAACCTGCAGGACGCCGCCTCTTTGATGTGGCGCTTGCAGATCTATTCCGGCGAAGAGCCGGGGAAGCCCTGGGACGAAGTGCGGGACATGGCCCTGCCGGCCGCCGAGACTCCGGGACCGGCTTTCCGCGACTGCCACGCCGCGCTGGCCTTCGCCGGCGCGGGCGACGCGGAGTCCACCCAAAAGTTCGTGGACCGTGTCAAGGCCCAGGGCGAGAAGGGCGACGACCTGTCCCGCGAGATGGTCTTGCCCATCGCGTTGGGCGCCGCCGCCTTTGCGAACGGAGAATACGATGAGGCGGCAGACCTCATGGGTCCCACCTATCCGATGCTGGCCCGCATCGGCGGTAGCCACGCCCAGCGCGAGGTGTTCGAGGACACCCTGCTCGAAACCTACATCCGCGCCGGGCGCTACGACGAAGCAAAGGCCATGCTGGATGAGAGGCTGTCCCGCCGGTCTTCGGTGCGCGACACCTATTGGATGGGCCGGCTGGAGGCCGAGGCGGTTCAGGGCAACCCTGACGCTTCACGCCAGCTGTTGGCCCAGGCCCGGGCCGCGTGGGCTGACACCGCGGACGAAGCCGCCGCTGAGATCCAGCGCCTGACCATGGCCGCCGACTGAACGCTGACGCACCGGCCAAAAAGAACGAGGGCGGGTTTTGAAACCCGCCCTCAATTCATTGGCCGGCGTGTCGATCAGTGGCCGCAGCCGCAGAACCCGCCGCATCCGCCGCCCACCGGTGCGGGCATCGGCGAACCGCCGAGGTCGGCCATGTCGCTGGCGAAGCTGTCACCCTTGCTGACCGCCGCGAACACGGAGATGGCGCGCTTGGCGGGCTGTTCGCAATGGGGGCAGTCAGCTCCCGTGGCGGACATGGGCTGCAACTTTTCGAACTTGTGGCCGCAGGTCGTACAGGCGTACTCGTAGATAGGCATAACAGGCTCCCGCAGAGATGATGGCCAGAATATACGCCCCGCAGCACGCGAGCGTCAAGGTGGCCCGTCCGGCTCCGGGCCTGTGCAAGGTCATTGCCAGGGTCAGCAACTATGTTGACGGTCAAAGGGTTAGGGGTCTCACGCGTACCCAGTTTGTCATTGCGAGACGCTTGCGCCGTGACAATCTCGAGGCGGTAGCGGTCACCCCTGTCTCGAAGAACTCCCTTGCGCCAACGGGATTGCCTCGCTTCGCTCGCAATGACAGGCCCAACCAAACTGGGTACGCATGAGCTCTGTACGATGTTGACACGCAGGAAATGCAATGCTAACGTCCGAGACGGAGTATCATTATGGTTGCAACCACGCCGAGGCATTCCGGACACGAGCACCCGCGGCCCCGTACTGCTGCGGTGGTGGACGACATCGTGAGCCAATTGAGCGACCTGGGGTATCGCGACACCGAACCCCGGCGATTGGTCATCAGCGCCGTCGCGGCCCAGGGCCGGCCCTTCACCGCCGAGGAGCTCTGTGCGTCCCTACCCTGTGTGGGTCGAGCCACTGTATACCGCGGGCTGCGCCTGCTGGTGGAAACCGATCAGGTCTGCCGGGTCCTGCTGGAAGATCGGGAATTGCGCTACCAACTCAGCCACCAGGGGCACCATCATCACCTCCTGTGCGCCGTGTGCGGAGTATCTGCCGACCTGGAAGGATGCGACGTGGAGGAAATGCTCCGCGAAGCCGCCGCCGCCGCCGGGTTCCGAATGAGCGGACACTGGCTGGAAGTGTACGGCCGCTGCGGCGACTGTGCCGAGGACTGAACCAGGCCCAGCGATCATTTTCGCGGCATAATTGATACCGCCTGTCGTTAGCCGAGCCTAATCGATACCAAATATCTTGTGCTCGGCGAACTGATACACAATATCATATTGGTAACTAAATGATACTGCGTATTGTTTAGGCCACCTACTGACACCAGCGACAACGGAGCAGACCAATGCATCAACTTTTCCAACCACTTGTGGCCTCCGCCAGAGATTCCGCGCTGCGGCCGGCCCTGGCGCTCGTCATCGGGCTGGCGGCGATTGCGCTGCTGCTGACGGCCTGCGGGGGCGAAGAACCGGACCTCCCTCCGTCCGGCGCTTCGTCCGCCGCAGGTTCCGCACCGGCGGTGGCGGCCTCAGCTTCCCAGCCAACCACGGCATCCGCTGCCTCAGCAGCGACAGCCGCCCCGGCAGCGCCGGCGCCCCCGGCGAATGCGCCGGTGCAGATGGAACCCATTAATGTGGTGGCCGGCAACGTCGTCCTGGCCGACCTGGTGCGACAGGTCGGCGGCGATTTGGTCCATGTGGACACGCTAGTGGGCGCCGGTGCCGACGCCCACACCTGGCAGAGCACACCCCGAGACAGCGTGCGCATCGCGGAGGCGGACCTCGTGGTCAGCAACGGAGCGGGACTATCCGATCAGGTCGAGAACCTGATCGACAACGCATCCTCAGCGAGCTCGGTCCGGGTGATCGCATCCGACGGCCTGGAACCTCTGGAACTGGTCGAGTTGCCCTTCCCTGGGGACGACCACCATGAGGAAGACGAGCATGAAATGGAATTGGCCGGGCGCCTTTTGATCGGCGACGGCGAGACGGGCGCTCTTTCCGTCATCGATCTCGAGACCGGCGAAGTCCACCAGAACGCGTTCGACCTGGGTTCCCGCGCCGGACGCATCTATCCCACCAGGAGCGGACGCTTTGCCATCGCCGTTTCCAGCGACGCCAACGCCGTCAACATCGTCGACGGCGGCATGTACCTGGAAGAACACGGCGATCACTTCGATATGGTGGAACGCGACGTCAGCCTCCTGGGAACCGACCTCACCGGCGACCGTCCGGTC
>JAJEIA010000050.1 GCA_022823505.1 Dehalococcoidia bacterium | reverse complement strand
GCCCACCGCCTGCCCCCATTCGCGGGCCTCTCGCCCACGAACTCCACAGGCCCCACCATTATTTTGGGAATTAGAAGAAAAGAGGAAGACACTTTCGGAAGTTTGATGACAGACTTGAAAGGTCAATCCATATCAGTGCTTCATGGCCTGCGGGACGCGGCTGGTCAGGGGCAGGGTCCGCGGCCACCGATGCGCTATTATCCGTTGGACGGAGCACTGGAATCGAGGACGCAACATGGTCCGAACGACATACCCATTCGCCCTTGCCGCCGGCGCGTTGCTGCTGCTGGGCGCCTGCGAGCCACAGGATACCGACACGGACACGGAGGCACAGGCCGAAGTCATCACCGTCGTGCCCAACTATCTGCGCCCGCCCGTGATGGGTCGCAACGGCGGCGTGTCGGCCGGCCATCCGCTGACCACCGCGACAGCAATCGAGATTCTTCAGAACGGCGGCAACGCGTTCGACGCCGGGGTTGCCGCGATATTGACAGGCGGTGTCGTCGAACAGGACCTCTACAGCCTGGGCGGCGAATCGCTGATTCTCGTGTACCCCCACAGCGATGGAGAAGTCACGTCTATCATCGGCCAGGGTTGGGCAGCGCGGGATGCCACCATCGACTGGTACCGCGAACGAGGCAGAGACCTGTACGGCTACGGGCTGGACCCGGCCGTAGTGCCCGGTGCGCTGCACGGCGCGCTGACGGTACTTGAGCGCTGGGGCACCATGAGTTTCGAGGAAGTGGCCGCCCGCGCCATCGAGTATGCGGAAGTGGGATTTCCCTTGCGGTCGCGCACGGTCAGCACTATCTACCGGGAAATGGACTTCATCAATCGGTGGCCCGCCAACCGTGCGTACTGGACCCGCCCGGATGGCTCCATGTACGCGTCGGGAGAGATCATCCACCTGCCGACGCTGGCGAACACGCTGAAGAAGATGGTCGAGGCCGAGCGCGAGCAAAGCGCCAGCGGGCGTGAAGCCGGTATCGCCGCCGCCCGCGACCGCTTCTACAAGGGTGACATTGCCGAGGAGATGGTGGCGTTCCTGCAGGCGCACGGAACGCCCTTCGTGCTCGATGACTTCGCGGAGTTCCATGCCAGGGTCGAGGAACCCGTCAGCACGACCTACAGGCGCTACACCGTCTACAAGCAATCCTTCAACAGCCAGGGGCCGATGCTGCTTCAGACCCTGAATATCCTTGAAAATTTCGATCTCAGGAGAATGGGCCACAACAGCGCCGACTATCTCCACACGATCATCGAAGCCTTCAAGCTCGCCTATGCAGACCGGGACACTTACTACGCTGACACCGACTTCGTGGACGTCCCGTCGGAAGGACTGCTGTCGAAAGAATATGCCGCTCACCGGGCGCAGTTGATCGACATGGAGCGCGCGTCCGAAACCTTTGCCGCGGGCGACCCCTTTGAATTCGACCCGTCCCATGACCGGGAGAATTGGCAGTACTGGGTGGCGGATGCCGCAAACCCGCCTCCGGAACGGCTGCAAGTGGCCGCCGTTGACCGGACCGACAACATGAAGGACACCACGCATATCGCCGTCATCGACAAGGACGGCAACATCTTCGACAGCACGCCCAGCGGCGGCTGGATCGGCGGCGCGGTCATTCTCGGCGACACCGGCATCGCCATGAGCGTCCGCGGCGAGCAATTCTGGCTGGATGAAACCCGTGCCGCGCAGTTGCGGCCCCGATCACGGCCCCGTTACACACTCACACCCAGTATCGTGCTGCGGGATGGCGAGCCATTCCTCGCCATCGGCACTCCCGGCGGAGACAACCAGGAGCAAACCATCCTGCAGATGTTCCTCAACATCGTCGAATTCCCCTCCCAGTGGTACCCCAACCTGCATCAGGCCATCCAGGCGCCGCGGGTTCAGACCCTGCACTTCTACGCCTCGTTCTGGCCCCACGAAACGGGCTTCAACCAGCTCAACGTCGAGAACGACCTGCCCCCGCAGGTCACTCGGTCGCTGGAGGATCGGGGCCACGTGGTGAACCGCATGCAACCCCTCGGCATTCCGTCGTGCGGCACGGTCGTACTGCTCGACCCCACGCATGGCGCACGAATCGCCGGGGCGGATGTACGACGGGACTGCTACGCCATGGCGTATTGAATGCGGCGTTGACCCGAAAACGCGGCCCGGTCGACTACGCCAGGAACCGCACTGCAAGCAGGCCCAGCGCGCCGGTCATAACGAGGTAGTAGATCGTCGGGATTATCGTGCGGCGAAGCGTCGCGCCCTCCTGGCCCAGCAAGCCCACCGTGGCGGAAGCCGCCACCACGTTGTGGATCGCGATCATGTTGCCAGCCGCCGCCCCGACGGCCTGGAGCGCCACAACCAGTGCGGCGGAAATTCCGAGCGCAGTTGCGACTCCATGCTGCAACAGGGCAAACATCAGGTTGCTGACGGTGTTGCTGCCGGCGATGAACGCGCCCAGCGCGCCGATGAAGGGCGCAAAGAACGGCCAGACGGCGCCTACGTTCACGGCAACCCAGTCCGCCATCACGATTGGCATACTATCGATCCCCAGCGCATTGACGTCAGAATTGATGTAGATGCGCACCATCGGGACCGTGAAGATCAATACGAAACCGGCGCCCAAAAGGGTTCTGGACGATTCGGAGAAGGCTGCCAGAAACTCGCGGCCGCGCATCCGGTGCAGCGCGACGGTCAGCAATGCGGCCACCAGTACCATGAACGCCGGCAGGTAGAACGGCGTCGTACTTGCTGTGACGGCGGTACCCAGGATCTCTTCCCAACGAAACGCCACCGACTGCAATGCCCGGCCGATGGGCAATTGCGGGAGCCGCGAGATCACCAGCAGTCCGGCCACCAGGACGTATGGCATCCACGCCCGAACCGGCGTCATCCGTTCCCTGGGCGTTTCAAGCCGCATTTCCAGTTGACCGATCCATTGATCGGGCCACTCCTCCCTGGGAGCGAAATCCCATTCGTCGTCGGGGACCAGAAAACGCTTGCGCGCCGCCGTTGTCACGATCGCCAGCCCGACCATCCCCCCCAGAAGCGAGGGAAACGCCGGCCCCAGGAAAATGCCGCTCAACAAGTAGGGAACGGTAAAGGCGATGCCACCAAGCAGCGCGAAGGGCCAGATGGACAATCCTTCGGTCCAGGAACGATTGCTGCCGAAGAACCGCGTCATCATCATCACCATGAACAGCGGCATGGCGGTGCCCACAATGGCGTGCAGCACCGCCACGTGGACCGTGACGACCTGCAGATGGTCGGCCATGGTCAATCCGGCCGCGGTCAGTTGTTGCGTGACTTCGGGGCTGTCCAGGCCGCCCCGCACACCCACCAGGATCGGCGTGCCCACCGCTCCGAAGGTCACGGGCGTACTCTGGACCATCATGCCGAGCATCACCGCCGTCATCGCCGGGAATCCCAGCGCGACCAGCAGCGGGGCGGTGATCGCGGCTGGCGTGCCGAATCCCGATGCCCCCTCGATAAAGCTGCCGAAAAGCCAGCTGATGATGACGAGCTGCACCCGCCGGTCCGGCGTGATCGTCGCAAAACCGGCGCGAATCGCGGTAATGGCGCCGGAATGCTTCAGCGTGTTGAGCAGGAGTATCGCCGCGAAGATGATGAAGAGAATTTCAAACGTGATGAACAGCCCCTGAATGGATGCCGCGGCAATCTGGGTCACCGGCATGGCCCAGGCAAACAAACCGATGACAACCGCGAGAACGTAGACGGCCGGCATGGCGAGTCGCGCCGGGATACGGAAGCCCACCAGCAGGATCGCCGCCACAAGGATGGGCAGAACAGCCAGTAACGCCTGCACAGATTGCGACATGGAGGTATCCCCTGGTGTGAAATCCGGGTGTCCGAACCGGGCGAATCAGTTCATTCGGATCGCAGCCATGGGTGAACCTGTTTCTCTCATGAC
>JAJEIA010000083.1 GCA_022823505.1 Dehalococcoidia bacterium | reverse complement strand
CGCCATCGCTGCACCTCAAAATCGAAGTGCGGCAATGGTCGCCTCGTTGGCGCCCACCGGTGGTCATAGACCTTGGCGAACTGGCCTATAGTTCGTGGCGATTTCGCAGATCACTGGTACATAGTTCGTGGCGTTTTACACCCTTGGTTCTGCGGCAGGAGCGTGGCGCGTCCAGTCGCGAATTGATGACACCGACCGGTGGCTGTGAACGTTCCGCCACTGGCACAATGGAACCGTCGCCGACCGACCCCCACCACGGCCGTCCCGACTGCGCCGAGAAACTCCGGCAATCCAAAAGCCACGACAGTGACAGCAAACGCCTACGCCGCCTCAAGTCCTGCCCGCACCAAAGCCGGCGCAGGTATAATCCCGTCCATCATCGGACCGGCAGATGACCGGCCACCCACGCTAAGCCCATCGAGGTTCAGCATGACCACCGCCGACACGAAAATCACCCATCCTCCAGGCCGTCTCCCGCTGCCCGACCCTCCCGAACGCGAATCCGACGAGAAGATGAGCACCGTCGACCACCTGCATCAGCCGGGCAACACCCACCACCTGCTCCGGCACTTCGGAAACCCCGACACTACTCTGGTCACCGCCGAACGCTTCATCACCATGATGCCGGAACGCCGCCTGCCGAGCGGTCACACCCGTCGCGTCCCCGACCTGCTCATCGCCTTCGACGTGGACCCAGAGCTGTACCAAGCCGACAACGGCTACATCGTGCAGGCACAGGGCAAGTCGCCAGACTTCGTACTCGAAGTCGCGTCGCGGAGCACGGGCAACGAGGACACCGGCCCCAAACGCGACGACTACGCTGCCCTGGGCATCCTCGAATACTGGCGGTTTGACCCGACGGGAGAATTCCACGGCACCAAGCTGGCCGGAGACCGGCTGGTGGACGGCATGTACCAGCCGGTCCTGATTGATGAGCTGACTGATGGCAGCCTGCAGGGCTACAGCGCGGCGCTGAACCTGATCCTCCGGTGGGAACAGGGACAGCTGGGCTGGTACGACCCAGAAACCGAGCAGCACATCGCCACCTTCGACACCGAACGCGAGAGACGCATCGCCGCCGAAGCCCGAGCCGAAGCAGCAGAGGCCCGCATCCGCGAATTGGAACAGCGACTCCAGCAGCGGGATTCCTGAGAGACCGCTTGGCAGTTGCAGGAGTGACACCGAGTGGTGGCGCGAACCTGATCCAATCCGCCACAATGTAGACGTCGCCAACCAACGGCGACACCGGCCGCTCCGACTGACGAGGCGGTCGGTTTCGTTTTCGGCGCCACATGCGGCAAATTTCCCCCACATAGCCAGGGAGACGTCCACCGGCGCAGCCGCAGGCGTCTTTCCTCACCGCCTCTCGATTCGGCGACATTTAGCCGTGACGCTGCACGAGCAGGCAGGTTGGTGGGCCGGACTCACCTCGTTTTACGTCCCGCCAGTCTCCGGCCGCTCATGTGGTAGAGACAAACCGAGCCATCTCGACGGCCGCAGACACGCACGGGACAGTGCGCCACATATGAGCGCCATCGTGAGGACCTGATGACGCTGGTGTAGCACGGCTGAGTGTCCATCGTCGCCGCCAGGTACGACCAGAACGGCCACACCGACGCCCTCGAAGCAGCTGATGACGACGAACTCGACCCACCGGTGAAACCCGCGGCAAGGCTACGTCGGAGTTCGGCGCCACAGGTGACGACAACACCGACCACAACCGGTCCCCAGTCAACCGCTCACCGACCGACGCCGAGAGACCGTCCACCACTGACAACAGGGCGGCCGAAACTGGGCCCCCATGGCAGGTCAGTCCGAGTGGCCAGCGCAGAATATCCGCGCCGCCAATACGTCATCGCCAAGGCGCTCTTCCTTCTGTTCACCTGCACTGGCAGGTATGCTGGCCGGCACCGTCAGCGTGAAATCTGCGCCAACCCCGAACTCAGATTCAACCGTCAGGTCCCCGCCCCCACGCCTCGCCACGTCCGCCGCCAGCGCCAGGCCCAATCCCGCCACCAGTGCGCCGTGCCGCGTCGTGAAGAAGGGATCAAAGATGCGAAGCACGATGTCCTCCGGTATGCCGATGCCGTTGTCGGACACCACCACTGCCACCTGGTCGCCTTCCCGCCGAGACAGTACTCGCAGCCTCGGCACGTAGCCCTCCTCGCAGTTGCTCTCCCGACGGGCACGCAACGAATGACAGGCATTGGCGACCAGGTTCACGACCGCCTCGGTGAAGTCCCGTGGAACAATCGCCACCTCGCCAACCTTGTCCGACAACTCGAACTCGGGCTCAATCGTGAAGTCCCCCCACTCGGCCGCAAAGGTTTCGCAACCAATCCGCACGGCACGGGCCAGAACCGGATGCAGCTCGTTGAGTGAAACATCACCGCCCGTCACGCCGAGCGACTGCATCCGCTGCACGATGGACGAAGCACGGCACACGCTCCTTCTCACTCCATAGAGACTGCTCTTCAACTCTCCTTCGACGCCGTCCTCTCCCAACCGATCCCGACAGCCGTCAAGCATCTCGAACATTTCCTCGGCAAACTCTGCCGATCCCCCGGAGAAGTTCTTCACGAAACCCAGCGGGTTGCTGATCTCATCGGCGACGCGGTCAACGACCTCGCCTAGCTCGGCGAGCTGCTCCTGACCCACCAGCCGTTCCTGCATGGCTTGCAACTGCTCATGAGCCCCATGCAGCTCGCCGTACAGCCGCTCCATGAGGTTCAGCCGTTGGACTTCGATGGCTTGCCGGCGGAACACCTCGAGGGCGTCTTCCAACACGCCGATTTCGTCCGCCCCACCCTCCGGCATCGGCGCGTCGAGATCTCCGCTTGCCATGGCGCGTATCCGCTCCGAGAGCTGTGTCAGGCGGCGCACGACCATGTTGCCCACCCACACCCAGGCAACCAACGTGACCAACAGCGCACTCGCGGCAGAGACGGCAGCCAGCAACACCCGACCCTGGTCAAAGCTCGCCAGCGACCCGTCCAACACCGACGACGAACGTGCCGACACCTCGCCCAGCAGCTCGTCCGACGCCGTCACCAAGGCATCGGAGTGCTCATCAAAAGTGCCGGACAGGCCCGCAACAAACTGCGATGTGGTCAACCAGGAGTACCGAACCGGGAATACTCCGTCTTCGCTTTCCGCCAGGAAGCGCACCATGTACGACAGGTCCCCGCCACGTGTAAGCACGGCGTAGCGGCGCCAACTCTCGTTAACTTCTGCAAACGACGTGGCCGACAGCGTGGAATGCAACACGGCCACCGCCGCCACATCATCCGCGCCGGCAGCAGCCAAGTCCAACTCAATGCGCAGCTCGTCTGAGCGCTCCCGCAACGACCACAGGTCATCAGCCGCAGCATCGAGCGACCACAACGGACCGGCCGTCGCCCATGCAAGGCCAAGAACTCGGTCCGCCGCCTCCGAAAGCCCGGGCAGACCGGCCGGGCGGGACAGCGCCTGGCGCAGTTCTTCAATCAAGATCTCCGCCTGGCCGTATGACGAACGCTCCGGCTCAAGGGCAGCGGCCGCCAGTGCGAAGTCGCGCTCCCCCAACGCCGCAATCCGGCCTGCCAAATCCGAGGCCTTTGAGGCACCCTCGTATGCCGGAAACGATTCGTTCGCCAGACGATGGTTCAGGTCTCCGCTGCGCTCGAAGTAGTACACCCCCACCCCGCCGGACAGCAACGTCAGCAATGCCGCCAGCCCCAGCGCGGCGTAGAGCTTCGTACCTATTCGTTTGAGCATCAGGCATTCCACCGGCGGCACAGAGTGGGAGTGGACGCCGCCGGCTGGATTATTACCGCGACAACAAACGTTTTGCTCCGAACGCGCAACAGCGTCGCCACGCCCCCCGGGGGCGTCCTTGCCGCCAGCAACGTAGGACATGGACTGAACCGGCCAAATGGGAAATCAGGCGACGAAAACGGCGCCCGGCGCCGTGGGGCCACGCCAAAAAGTGCCCCAGACCTCTGAGGCACTCCCGAACAGCAAGAGGCTGAGCAGCATCAATCGTCAGATTGACGCCCCGGGTCACCGTGGGCCCACGGCCTGACGACCACCGTGTGGCGCCAATTTGAGTCTCGAGAACGACTCGGGAACGATGAAAGCCCGACCAGCGCGGCTACAGACACGGTAGCGGGGCCGCGGTCGGAACCGCTGACGGCGTGTGCTTCGGGAACACGCCCGCACGCCACGACGGCGAGAACGTGTTCACCTTCGTCTCAGGTTCCGCGAGGAAGGCTCCCGAGCTTCCGTAC
This sequence comes from Dehalococcoidia bacterium, assembly GCA_022823505.1. GTDB lineage: Bacteria > Chloroflexota > Dehalococcoidia > Lucifugimonadales > UBA3495 > Bin87. The sequence continues at coordinate 12,434 of JAJEIA010000083.1, read as the reverse complement.
GCTGCGAGCCCACGCCTTCACGGTTACAGGGTGCAGTGTTACCAAGGCACAGCGACTGGAGCAGGGCAGTGACATCGGCTGGCGCATTACCGTGCGGCCAGACCGCGACGCCGACGTAACGGTCGTGCTGACCGTCACCACGGACTGCCAAGATGCCGGCGCCATCGGCACCCAAGACGGGCGGTGCTGTCCAACCGCAGCCAGTTTCCCGTCAGCATCCCAGGCGGTTAATGGGTGAACCAGCCGGCAGCTGCAGAGGGTCGTCGCATCGTAATCGTACGGCAGCAACCCCATTGCCAACAGGCAACGCGCTGTCACGTCCCCTGACCGGTCGGCAATGGTATCTTTGCAACCGTGGGAAACCACGCAGAGCGCGGCCAAATTGACGAGCCAGCAAAGGTTAGAGTAAAACGGTCAGCCGCTTTCGGAGCAACCTGCTCCCGGCAGCAAAGCAGACCCCAATGCCGCTGGAGAAATCCTTCCCCCGGCCGGCGCGAATCCCACCTCGACTACAAGGAGTGAAATCATGGAATGGCCCCTGCAAGCCTATTCAGTCAAGCTCAAGCGGAAGGTCGACATCGCCGAGGACTCCTTGGAGTTGGTCACGATGAAGAACGGCCGCCACGCCATCAGAGGCGTAGCCGTCGAGGACCGGAGCATCAACGTGTTCCGCATCCTGGGCAACGCCGAAATTGAAGAAGTGCGGGCGAAATTGGGCGGCGGGTGAGGCAACGCCCAGCCGCGCCGACGGCTAACGGCTCAACCGCCGTAGCACGCGCCCGATAAGCTGTTACGCCAGGCCGCCCAGGCAAGCGTCCCAAGCAATTTGCCGGTTGTCCATGGCTGCGGCCGGAGTTGACTGGCACGCTGCTCGGCGTCTTGCTTGGCTTGTTCAATCTCGGCCAGCCGCATCTTGAGCAGACGCAGCGCTGTATGAACGCCTTGGGCGGCGGAGAGGCTGCCCACGTCGGTACGTAGCGACTCGCCAGAGCCACTCTGCGGGTCCGAACCGGAATCGACTAAGCCACGCTTCCGACCACCACACCTGCAGCGCCCATACCGCGACCACAAACGCCAACACGGCACTCCGGTTCACAAATTCGACGTCGCCCAGCAAAAGTGTCAGAACAAGCACGCCCAGCACCGTCTGAGTCAGATAGTTGGTCAGCGCCATCCTTCCCACTGCGCGCAGGCGCCGTTTCAGCCAGTCGTCCGCACGATGGTCCCACAGAATGATGAGGCTCATGTATCCCAGCGCGAATGGAATCGTCCCCAGCGTGTTGGGAATCTGGCCAGTAAAGGCGACCTCGAAAGAGTAATCGTGGAGTGCAACCATGATGACGCCCGCAGCCGCCAAGGGAATGCCGACGGCAATCCCGATAATTGCGGTCATCTTGTAGGTTTTCGCGGGGGAGCCACCACTGATGAAGCCGGCTCGAAACAAACCAGCTCCGATGAGCATCATCCCCAGCGCGCGCAGGAAATAGCCCAACAGGAAGAGAAGATCAATGACTCCGTCGTTCGGAGTCTCGCCCTGCGTCCAGAGACCGTGCAGCGGGGAACCGGTTGCGTCGGCGACGTACTGGGCAAGCAGAGCGCAAGGAACGGACAGCGCAAACACGGCCACTCCAACGGAGATCAGTGCCCGATTCCTCAGCTTCCGCAGAGCAATCAGAACGGCCGATGCGACTGCATACACTGTCAGCACGTCGCCTTCCCACAGGAGGAAGTGGAGGATGCCGATTATCAGCAGCAGCGCGTTTCGCCACAGGCTCAGCAATACCCCGCGGCGTCCTCTCTCTGTGGCTCGGTCGATGAAGAGGACCATTCCGGCGCCAAACAGCAACGAAAACAATCCCATGAACTTCTCGACGAAGACCTCGCCGAAGATGCCCACAGACCAGTCGAGCCAGGTCTCCGAGCCACCCGCGCTGAGGTTGAAGTAGGGCGCGCCGCCGAACTGGAAGTAAACGGCGTTCATCAGCAGAATGCCGAGAACCGCCGCTCCTCGGATCAAATCGAGGCTCGTTATGCGCCCGGCCTCCTGAACTGGACCGAGATCACCGGTGTGGACGTGCGCTGCCAACGTTTCATGCTCCTTGGGCGAGCGGCGGAAATCTTACGATGTCAACCGACATCAGGTCTAGGCCGGCAAACGCCGGGATGCCCGCTCATGCTGTGGGGGAACCTCGCGCGCAAGGCTACAAGGGCGGTGGCAGAGGATTTCCGCAGCGGATGGAGCCCAGTGCTAGGGACGGAGATGGGGACGGTGTCGTATGCGAAAAGTGCCCGCCTCAACTGCGTTGAACCAAACGAAAAAGCGCCGCGGTTTCCGCGGCGCCTTCAAACGACGAGAAGCTGCACAGCATCACTCTGCTGCTTGAGCCTTGGGGTCACCGTGGGTCCACGCCTTCACCACCACAGTATAGTGCCAAATTGAACCCGCACCGCGTCGGCGTCCGTGTCCAGCAACTCAGCAACCGTCCTGACCCGCTGGGCGACGTTCCAGCAATCGACCCTGATCACCACGGCCGAGGTACCACGTCGCCAGTTGCCCATGGGCTGCGGTCCGACGTACGGCGACCGAGCACATTGCCCACATCTCTCACCAGACCACGTTGTCCCACAATCCGCATATTCGAAAGGCCGACGGCCCGCATTTGACGGGCCATCGGCCTACGCTTCAAGCCGGCACCCCGGCCAACCAAGGGCCGCAATCCCACATCCGGGGTCGTATTCCAATCGCGGCGCTCTACGCGTTTGGTGCGGTACTGACCTGCCTGATAAGGTAGGCTCGTGTAGGTTTGTCCCACAATTGTCCCACATCGGGACAGGTCAGCGAGGATTCCAAGCGGTTTTTGTGCTCAGTTTGAACTCAGATCACGCTATGACTGAATAATGGTGCCGAAGGTCGGACTCGAACCGACACGGGATATTCTCCCACCGGTTTTTGAGACCGGCGCGTCTACCATTCCGCCACTTCGGCCAGGCGATTTCAGTATAGCACGGTTGCGTCTCAGCCCGGTCGCGTTGTAGCATTTAACGACTTCCTCGCCGTGCGGAAAGAGGCTCCGTGAGCCCAACCAGAAGCGAGCGATGCGAAAGGCGGAAGCACTATGGCTACCATCAAAGACCGGTTGGAAGATGATATCCGAAACACCATGCGCGCCCGCGATCGCGAGCGTCTGGAGACCCTGCGGTTCCTCAAAAGCCAGATCCAGCTGACCGAAAAGAATAACCTCAAAGAGCTGGACGAGAGCGGTGTCACCGACGTGGTAACCAAGCAGGTCAAGGACCGTCGGGAGAGCATTGAGATGTTCGGACAGGGCGGCCGTGCCGACCTCGTCGCCAGGGAGGAGGCCTCGCTGGCTATTCTCCTGGAATATATGCCCGAACAGCTGGGCGAGGACGAGATCGAGGCCATCGCCCGCCAGGCCATCAGCGACACCGGAGCGTCGGGTCCCAGCGACCGTGGCAAGGTCATGGGCCGCATCATGCCCCAGGTGCGCGGCAAAGCCGATGGCAGCCAGGTCAACGCCATCGTATCGCGACTGCTGGAAGCGGCGGGCTGATCCGACCCATGCGTTTCGGCATCCTGGTCTTCCCGGGAACCTGGAGCGATACCGACTGCCACCACGCCGTGAACGGGGTGCTGGGGCAGGAAGCCGATTACATCTGGCACAAAGAGGATAGCGTTAACGGTTACGACGCCATCATCGTGCCCGGCGGGTTCTCCTACGGCGACTACCTGCGAGCCGGCGCCATCGCCCGTTTTTCGCCGGTGATGGGCGCCGTGCGCGATTTCGCCGCTGCCGGCGGGCTGGTGATCGGCATCTGCAACGGATTCCAGATCCTGTGCGAGGCCGGCCTTTTGCCGGGCGCGCTGCGCCGCAACGGACACCTGGAGTACCGCTGCCAGTGGGCCCGTCTGCGCACCGAAAGGATCGACACGCCCTTCACCAGCCGGTGCAGCGTGGGACAGCCCCTGGCCGTACCCGTATCCCACGGGGAGGGCAACTACTACGCGGATGCGTCCACCATCGCCCAGCTGGAGGAACAGGGCCGTATCCTGTTCCGCTACTGCGAGCCTGATGGCGCGGTGACCCAGGGCGCCAATCCCAACGGATCGGTGGATAACATCGCGGGCATAATCAACGAGGGCGGGAACGTGCTGGGCATGATGCCTCACCCCGAGCGAAGCTGCGAGGCGCTGCTGGGCTCCGAGGACGGCAACCTGATCTTCGGTTCCATGATCGATTCCGGAGCCAATCGCTAGGAATGCTGCTTTCGCTGGGGTTGGCGGGCATCGCGGTGCTGGGGTTCGGCAGTTCGGCAGTGCTGGCGCGTCTGGGTATGCAGGCCATGCGCCCCATGCCGGCTTCCCTGATCTCCCTGGTGGCGTCCACGCTGCTGGCGGGGACGCTGGCGTTGATTTTTGAGCTGGAAGCAATCGTCGCCATGCCGGCCATCGCCCTGGCGTGGCTGCTGGGCAACGGCATTCTCACCTACATGGGCGGTCGCTCGCAGCAGTACATCGCCATCAGCCTGATCGGAGCATCCAGGGTGACACCCATCGTCGGGAGCGCCGCGCTGTTCTCCGCGTTGTACGCGATCACCCTGACCAAACTTGAGGTGCCGGGGTTCAACGAGCATCTGAACGTGATGCTGGGGATCGGCACGGTGGTGGTGGTGATCGGACTGGCGTTGACCGGCGGGAATTTCCTCCGACAGAGCTGGGGCAGCGACTGGAAATCGGTGGCCGGTTACGGATTGGCGATACTGGCGGCCGCCTGTTACGGCGCGTCGACCCTGAGCGGCCGGGTCCTCAGCATCCAGTTCGGCTCGCCGCTGATCATGGCCGCCGGCAGCATGTTCTTCGCCACCCTGGTGCTATCGCCGCTCTTCGGACGCGAGGCGGTGCAGAAATCCACCAGTTCCGGCTGGGCGACGTTGTACGTGTTCCTGGCCGGATTAGCCGCCGCCTGCGCCGTCATGTCGCTGTATTTCGCGGTGACGCGCGAGGGCTCGAACATTCTGATGATCGCGCCCATCGTGTCCTGCAACCCGCTGGTCACCATGGTCATGGTGCGTTTGTTCCTGCGGCAGACCGAAACGATCACCAAGGAACTGGTCATCGGAACGTTCATGGCCGTCGGGGGCGTGGGGATGGTGGTGGTCGGAGGGCTTATTGGATGAATCTGGCCGGGTCTCCGTTTGCTAATGGTGCCATGTGCTGATAAAATAACATCAGTCCCATTGGGATGATAGAAATACGGCCCGCTGGGGTCATTAGCAGTGCGGCCCCCGTTGGGGTCATTAGCAGGGTCTCGTGAGAGGCCCTGATTTTTATTGGAGTTCCCTGATGCCAGAATCATATATTGGATTTGTTGATGTTGGATTCCTGCATGCCGTTGGCGCCAATGTGTTGGGCCAAAGACGCGGCTCCATTAACCCCGACGCGTCTACGACTGCCCAGTGGCTCCGAGATCTCTCGGGGAAACACATCGTTAGTCAATCTTTCCTGCGTGCATATTGGTACGATGGCGCGTTTGATCCTTCGCATCGGGATTACCGCGGTCAGAGGACGTACTTCAATGGGATAGCAGCAACGCCTGGCATACAGTTGCGACTTGGGCATGTTGCTGAACGCCCCAACCCACTTGCCGAACCAATAAGGCAAGCCATTGCCGATGCCGGAAAAGAAATCGGCAGCGAGCCTTCTCAGTTGCTGGAAGCCTTTGATAGGCTGTGGACATTTCGTCCGGAACGTCAACAAAAAGGCGTTGACACCCTGATTGCGCTGGACATGGTTCGGCTGGCCAGCCGTTCAGTTTACTCAACAGCTGTGCTCATAGCAGGCGACCGGGATCTCGCTGAGGCCATCAGAACCGCTCAAGACTATGGAGTACGGATAATAATTGCCACGCCAGATCGCCAAAGCGTCGCGCAGGAAGTCTCTCATCTTGCCGACGACATTGTCGATATCCCGGCTTCTGATGTCCGATCAATGTTCAGACCACGTCAGCAGCGGACAAACCAGTGAGTGCCATGCCGGTATCCAAGGAAATCCTCGACGAAATCGCGCTGTCCCGGGCGGAGTACGACATGATCGTCGAACGTCTGGACCGGGAACCCAACCCGGTGGAGTTGGGCATGTTCGGCGCTCTATGGAGCGAACACTGCGGCTACAAGCACTCCGGGCCGCTGCTGGGGATGCTGCCGTCGCGATCGGACCGGACCCTCTCCCAGGCCGGCGCAGAAAACGCCGGCGCCATCGACATCGGCAACGGACTGGCGGTCGTTTTCAAGGTGGAGTCCCACAACCACCCGTCTGCGGTCGAGCCGTTGCAGGGCGCGGCCACCGGTGTCGGCGGCATCGTTCGCGACATCCTGGCCATGGGCGCGCGTCCCATCGCCCTGCTCAACTCCCTCCGGTTCGGCCCGCCCGACACAACCGCGAATCAGCGGCTCCTCAAAGGCGTGGTGGACGGCATCGGCTGGTACGGCAACTGCATCGGAGTACCTGACGTAGCCGGGGAAATCTACTTCGACGATTGCTACTCGCAGAACCCGCTGGTAAACGCCATGTGCGTCGGCATCGCCCGCATCGAGGACCTGGCCAGCGCCGCTGCCGACCACGCGGGGGACGTTCTGCTGCTGGCGGGCGCCGGCACCGGTCGTGACGGTATCCACGGCGCGTCCGGCCTGGCGTCGCGCACCTTTGAGGAGGAACAGGAACTGCGGCCCACGGTACAGGTGGGCAACCCCTTCCTGGAGAAATCGCTGATCGAGGCCTGCCTGGAAGCCCTGGCGACGGGCCGGGTGCGCGCGCTGCAGGACCTGGGCGCGGCCGGCCTCACCAGCGCCGCGGTGGAATCGGCGGCGCGCGGCGGACGTGGCATCGCGCTGGACATCAGCCAGGTGCACCGCCGGGAGTCCGGCATGACCGGCTACGAGGTGATGCTGTCCGAGTCCCAGGAACGCATGCTGCTCGCCGCCGCGCCGGAGCATGTGCCGGCCATCCGCGAGGTGTTCGACAAGTGGGACATCCCTTGCCATCCGGTCGGCGCCGTCACGGACGAACCGTACGCGCTGGTGACCGACGGGGCGGAACGGATCGCCTCAGCGCCGGTGGCGCATCTGACCGACGCTCCGCGCTACCGGCTGGATGGCCGACCTTCGGTGGACGCGGCCGAAAGGCAGCGCCTGCGCCTGCGCGACGTGCGCGTGCCGGATGACGCCGGGGCCACCCTGCTGCGCCTGCTGGCGTCGCCCAACATAGCCAGCCGCCGGGGCGTGTACCGCCAGTACGACCACCAGGTCCAGACCAACACGGTGGTCGGGCCGGGCGCCGGCGACGCCGCGGTGCTGCGGATCAAAGGTACCGAGACGGCAATCGCGGTGGCGATAGACGGCAACGGGCGGCAATGCCTTCTGGACCCCTACCGTGGAGCGCAAATGGCGGTGGCCGAGGTCACGCGCAATCTGTCCTGCGTCGGCGCGGAGCCGCTTGCGCTCACCGACTGCCTCAACTTCGGCAACCCGGAGCGTCCGGAGATCTACTACCAGCTCGAGCAGTCCATCCGCGGAATGGCGCGGGCAGCCCGTGCGTTGGGTATTCCGGTGGTCAGCGGGAACGCGAGCCTGTACAACGAAAGCCAGGGCACGGCCATTTACCCCACGCCGATCGTGGGCGGCTTGGGACTGCTGGAGGATGCCAGGCAGCACTGTGGATCGGGCTTCCCTGACGAAGGCTTGACGGTCGCGCTCCTGGGCACGAACCAACTCACGGCCGGCGCGTCCGATCTGGCCGGCAGCGAGTATCTGAACGCGATCCACGGACTGGTGAGAGGCCGCCCCAGGATCGATCTGGCCCTTGAACGGCGAGTGCAGGGGTTCTGCCGCCGCCTCATCGCGGACGGGCTGGCCAGGTCCGCCCACGATTGCTCGGACGGCGGGCTGGCGGTCGCTCTTGCAGAGTGCTGTATTCTGGGGGACGGCCGGATTGATGGCGGTGGTTCAGTGGGGTTCGTAGCGTCCGAAGAGTTTGCGCGCAACATACCGGTGCGGTGGGATGCGGCGCTGTTCGGAGAGGCACCATCTCGCATCCTGATCGCTGTCGAATCGGATCAAGTGAGTGGCATACTGGATGCGGCCGATGCGGTCGGGGTCCCCGTGACGGTATTGGGTCGCACGGAGGGGACCAGTATGCGGATCGATGGCCTGATGGACCTTCCGGTGGAGGATCTGGCACGTGCCTGGTTTGGAGGATTGGACAGCGCACTGAAATAGAATAAGGAGGAGACATGGGAGCAATAAAGAAACTTGCCGGCGCATATCTGGTCGGCATCTCGATAGCCGTCGCGGTTTTCTTCATCATCAACGTTTTCCTGGTTGACGCCATCAGCGTCCTGGCCGTGTGGCACGTGCTCGACGTACTGATGCTGATTGGCCTCGCGCTGGGGATGGGGTTCAACTACGCCCACAAGCAGAGGGTGGGCGGTCTCAACTCCGGAGACGCGGTGACTCGCCATTATCTGGAGGCCAACGTTGCCTTCTACGTCACCACCGTGGTGACCATCCTGTTCCTGCACAACTGGCTCGCTTTCCTCGCCACGGGCGACGTGAGCCAGGGCGACAACCACACCGCCTGGGTCATCTGGGCGGTGGTGGACACCGTTCTGCCCATCGTCCTGGGCGTGACCGGTTGCCGCCTCTGGCGGGAATCCTCCGGCGCGTAACGCTGGACGCGTGCCTGGCAATCGTGACGACTTCTCAACGAAAGACGATATACCTGGCCAACCCGTATGGCTTCTCGGAGCAGCAAAAGACCCGTCTGCTGCCCGAACTGATCGCTGCGCTGGAGAGTCTCGGACTGGAGGTCTGGGAACCCTTCCAGCGCAACAACCAGATCGACCTCTCCGAACCGGGTTGGGCGCACCGGATTGCCCTCGCTGACTGCCGGGACGTCCGCGACGCCGATGCCATCTTCGCCATTGTGAACGGTACGCCGCCCGACGAGGGGGTGATGGTCGAACTGGGCATTGCCATAGCGTTGGGCAAGCCGACTTTCCTGTTCCGCGATGATTTCCGGCGCGTCACGGACAGCGAGGAATATCCGTTGAACCTGATGCTGTTCGCCGGTCTGCCGGAACACGGCTGGCAGGACTACTACTACACGTCCGTCGCTGAGATCACGGCGCAGGACAAGGCGCTCGCCCGTTGGGCTCGAGGCGAGCCGGAGGCAGGCCAGCAAACATAAGCGGGCCACCCGCGCCCGGGCGACCCGCGGTGGGCTGGGCAGATCTCGCCGTCAGCTGAAGGCAACTACTTCCGGCTCTTCCACGCTTTCGGGGCGGTCCGCCTCGGCGGAACCGTGATCGTCAACCGGCGGCGCGGCGATGGCGTCGTTGGTGGGGACCGGATCATCGGCCGGCGGCTCGTAGGCTATGCCAAGCCGCGCTGCCAGGGCGTAGCCCACGACCGGATGCTCCCGGTTCAACCCGAACACACGCCGACGTCGGGACCGGTTGGTCTCGGGATCCCTGACATTGATGTTGCGGTACTGGAACAGGCCCCCGGACATCAGCGTGCGGACATAGCGCGTGATCAGGTTACGCGCCACCATGTCTGGCGAGTCGCCCCAGTGCTTGAGGATCGTGGCGTCCTGCGCGGTGATGCCCTCGGTGAGGGCCTGGCTGATCTCGTTGCACAGCGCCTGGAACATCACCGAGTCGGCGCCGTCGCGGTCTTCGAGGTAATGGCTCATGACCACCAGATCGGCGATGCGCGCGGCGTCCCCCTCCGGGTCGCCGGACTCAGGGAGGTCCATAGCAGCGATGGCGTCGGCCAGGGATCGCTCGATGCGTGCCTGGTCGGGCCCGGCCGGGGCCGTCGCCGCCCGTTCCGGCGCCTGGGTCTCCGGGACTTCCGGCATCCGGCCATCTTCGGCCTCGCCGCTGTCGTCATCCTCATAGTCATCGGCCTGGTCCGCCATTTCGACGGGTTCGTCGTCAGCGGCATCGGAGGCGACATCCACGTCGTCGTAGGACTCGGCGTCGTCCAGGTCTGCGTCGTCGTCCCGGGCCACCGGTTCAGGATCTGGCTCATCGGCCATGAGGATCCAGTCCACCAGGTCGACGCTGCGTATCTTGATGTTGCCCTCTTCGGCCACGCGCAGCATCAGCTTCTTGAAGCCCGAGAAACCCAGCTTGCGCTCGTCGAAGCCGGCGATGCGGCGCACCAGGCGCTGTTTGAGCGACGTGAGGAGCAGCGTGTGGCCGGCGGCCCGCTCGGTTCGAATCACGTCTTCGATGGCGCGGATGACCTCGGGCAGCTGGTGACGCCCCGGGTTTGCCAGGGCGGCCGGTTGCTGGCGGGGGCGCTGCGCGGGAGCGCGGTGGAAGGCGGGTTCGGGTTCCTCGGCGTCAATCGGGTCAACGTCCGCGTCGTAGAAGATCAGGCCGTCGACGTGGTCGGCCATGCGCCGGGAGGTGGCCCAGGACACGCCCACGACCAGGACTCGCTTGCCCACCGCCCGCAGGGAGTTGATGACGTGGATGAAATCGGAGTCGCCCGATACGAGGACGAAGGTGTTTATGTTGGGGAAGTTGTGCGCCGTGTCGATGCAGTCGGCCGTCATCTTCACGTCAACGCTGTTTTTGACGCTGACGGTGCGACCCGACTGGTAGGATCCGCGCAGGGGCAGGCGGGTGGGCACGTACACCGGCTCGATGCCGGCGGCGTACAGCGACGGCGGGTCGTGGATGAACTGGCTGGCCCCTTTCAGTTCGGGAGCGCGGGAAACCCAGTCGGCGTATGCTTTGCCGACGACAACGCGGCCGTGGTTGGAGACCTCTTCCTTCAGCGCGGACACGTTGGGTGTTCTGCCACGTACCGCCAGGCTGATTTTGAAGTTCTCCCAATCTATGAATAATGCTACATCTTCACTGAATGCGGCGTTGCCATTGACCTGTTGAATAGCGATGATGGTACCTCGACTTGCTCTACGGGCGAGTGGGTGTCGTAAAAAGTTTAATGGTGTGAGCCGAAACCCGTCAAGTTTGCTAGTGTCCGCTCCCCAGGCGAAGCGCCAGCGACTCCGGAAGGCCCGCCGCCAGGATCCCGTGCTGCGCCCCAGACAGGTCGTATTCCACCCGGCGGTGCAGCAGAACACCACCGTCTCCGCCCCGCTCGCTTTCGTAGAGCAGGTAGGAGGCGCGCCAGTCTCCGTCCCTCGGCTGGCCCACGCTGCCGGGATTCACTATCATTCTGCGGCCCGGTTCCAGCATGAGCGGCGCGGTCGGATCGAGCAGCTCGACCGTGGAGCGGCCGTCTTCCTCGCACCACACCAGAGGGTAGTGGGAGTGTCCGACCAGGCAGAATGGCGTTTCCATCAGGGCAAACGTGGCCAGGGCGGCCGGCTCGCTGATGAGATACTCCATGACCGGATCGCGCAGACTGCCATGCACGTGGGTGAACATTCCCTCCAGTCGCACCTCGGGCAGCGCGACCAGGTAGGCCATCTCGTCGCCGTCGAGCTGTTGAGCAGTCCAAAGGGCGGCGGCCCGCGCGGCGCCGTTGAACAGGTCGGGGTTCAGCTTGCCCGTCACGGCGTGGTCATGGTTGCCGGCCACGGCGATATGGGGCAACCCGCGCAGCCGTTCAATGCATGCTCCAGGGTCCGCTCCGTAGCCCACCAGATCTCCCAGGAACCACACCACGTCATAACCGCCGGCTTCTTCGGCATCGGCCAGCACGGCGTCAAAGGCGTGCAGGTTTGAGTGGATATCCGAGACGATCAGGGCGCGCATCGACACTCACCGAAGCCATAGGAAGGGAGCGAACGAACCGGTGCGCGGCGGCACAACCTGAACCCTGGCCATTCAGTAGTCGCTGCCCAGGCTCACCGACAGCACCCGATCCAGGCCGGCCAGGTCCGGCTCCACCGTGATTTCCGCATCGGGGAACGCTGCGGACGCCAGGGACTGGGCCTCGGAAATCTGCTCCGGATCCATTTCCAGCAGGATCACGCCGTGGGACTTCAGGCGGGAGCTTTCGTTACCGTGAGCGGCGGACGCCTGGGACAACAGGCGTCGGATGTGGTCCAGGCCGTCGGATCCGCCATCCAGCGCCGCCGCCGGCTCCCACTGGATTTCCGGTTGCAGGGTTGGAATGCGGTCCGTGGGCAGGTAGGGGAGGTTGGCCACGACGACGTCCACCGGTTCGGGCAGCGGTTCAAGGAGGTCGCCCTTCAGCAGGGTGACCCGGTCGGCCACGTTGTGCATCCGCACGTTGTACGCGGCCACGTCCAGGGTGGCATCGTAGGCGTCGCTGGCGTAGATGCGCGCCGACGGCAGGTGGATGGCCAGGTTCACGGCGATGGCGCCGGTTCCGGTGCCAACGTCGGCGATCACCAACTCGCGGCTTTCCAT
>JAJEIA010000145.1 GCA_022823505.1 Dehalococcoidia bacterium | reverse complement strand
GGACCGTACCGGCCGGGTGTTCGTTTCGGACGAGTATCTCAACCGGGTAACCATTTACAGTGAAGAGGGCAGTTATCGATATCACTGGGGCAGGTCCGGCAGCGAAGACGGGCAGCTGAACGGACCGTCGGGAATTGCTTTCGACTCCCGGGGAACCGTTTGGGTGGTGGACAGCCTGAATCACCGGGTGCAGAGTTTCAGCCAGATCGGCGAGTTTCAGTCCAAGTTCGGGAAGCAAGGTGGCGGCGACGGAGATCTGGATATGCCGTGGGGCATCTGCATCGACCGTCAGGACAACATCTACGTCGCGGATTGGGGAAATAACCGGGTGCAAAAATTCGCCCCTACCGGAGAGTTACTCGTTAAGTTCGAAGGCTCCAGCACCGGCGTGGGTTCGCTCAAGGGGCCATCCGGTGTGGCTGTGGACTCAGACGGAGATGTATACGTAACTGACTGGGGGAACCACCGAGTCCAGATCTACGCCGCGGACGGCCAATATATTACGGCGCTGGTCGGTGACGCCCAAGAGCCTTCGCCATGGGCTCAGGCCTACATCGACGCCAATCCGGATATCATCAAAGCCAGGCGGCGGACAGATCTGGAGCCTGAATGGCGGTTCCGTCGGCCAGTGGCTGTCAACGTTGACGCAGACGACCGGATCATTGTTTTGGAGTCCTACCACCACCGGCTTCAAATCTACAACAAGCTAAAGGATTACGAGGAACCCTCAATAAACTTGTAGGCGCCTGCCCGTCTCCAAATATTTGCCCGTTGCCGGTCGCTTTCCCAGTCCGGCCGACGTAAGAAGACTGGAACCGGCCATTAGTATTACCGCGACGCCTTGATGTGCTGCTTTGGGAAATCTTCGTAACGAAAGGATTGTTCTGACAGTTAGTCGACGTATATTTGAGAATGGAATGGGCCAGTGGCAGGTGTCGCGTCCTACCATTCTGCTGGAGCTGTTTCGCGGGATCCCGCCACGCCTTGCGTCCCGGTGGCCCACATCGCATCATCACCGCTGCCAGCCGGCGTCTCCACTGACCCACCGGCGCCGACCGCGGTGGCGTGCCGCCCCGCAGTTCCAAGCTGCTGCAAGACCCGAACCACCTCGTCAGTGCTGCCCTCGGTCTCCACACGCACCTGGCTCACGGCTATCATGGCTCTTGTCTCCGCAGCCACGCCGCAGAGGACGCTGCAATGGACAACGGGCCGGTCCTACATACGGCGGATTTCGGTCATCATCTCGCCGAGCCCTTCGATGGTCTCCCGCAAACCGGAGTACATGGACCCACCGGGTCGGCGCACCGCGGCCACGTTCATGCTGATGCTGTCGTACCCCATGCCGGCGATCAGCCGCACCTGGTCCAGGCATTCCCTCGGGGTTCCCGCGACGGCGAACCGCTCGATCAGGTCGGGGGTGATCAGCTCGTCCAACTCGGCGCTGTAGCGGACCTCCGGCTCAAAGTACCATCCGGTTGCCTCTCCCGCCAGTCGTCTGATGAGTCGGAACCTCTCCGGCTGCAGGCCCGATTGCTCAACGCTCCCCAGGGACAGGTAGTGAGCCGTGTAGAGGGTTACGCTCCGCCGTGCCGCCTCGCCGTCCCGCGACACGCACAGGGTCACCCGGGGCGCGATTTCAACCTCCTCCGGGTCCCGGCCCGCCGCCCGCGCTCCCTGGTGAACCCAGCCGCGGTATCGCTCCAGGGCATCCGCCCTCATCTCCCTTGCGCCCACCACCACCGCATCGGCCACGCGACCCGCCAGCATCGCCACCTGCCGGCTGCGCGTGCCCACTACCACCGGGACCCGACACGCGATGTCGCGGGCGATCTGCGCTCCCCTGATCCGGTAGGCGGGACCGTCCCAGTCCAGTTGCTCCCCGCTCAGCAGCCGGTCCACCACCAGCAGGAATTCCTCCAGGCGGCGCGCCGGGCGGGATTGGTCAATGCCCAGTCCCGACAATCCGGCACCGACCCCGATGCCCAGGAAGGCCCGCCCCTGGGATACTTCGTTCAGGGTCGCCAGCGTCGCCGCCACCGCGGCCGGATGTCGAAGGTAGGGGTTGCTCACCAGGCTGCCGATCTGAACGCGGTTGGTCGCCTCGGCGCACAGCGCCTGCACGAGAAACGTATCCCGCAGCATCGCCACGTCCGATATGCCCAGCCGGTCCGCTCCGGCTTCGTCCACCAGTTTCGCCAGTTCCAGCAACTCGCTGGTGGCGATGACGGGACTCAGTTCAACCTCAACTCTCATGCTCCCTCAACCGTGATGGATGCGGCGGACCATGCTCACCGCCCGAGTATAGGTTCCAATGTTGGCTATCGCGACGAACCGCATCCCGGGCAGCGGGCTCCCAAACTCCCGGCTAACGCCCGGAACGACCGCCTGTCTTCATTTGCAACGTCGCCCTTCGTCACGCGAACCGTGCCGACGCGGCGGGTCCAGTGCCCGGGCTTGGCAGGACCGGTCCACGTCCGCCCCGTGGTCTCGGCCAGCGTCGTCCAGCCCAACGGAGTGTTGTCCCGGGCCGTCGCGGACCGCTGGAGACGATAGCCGACCATGTCGCCCCGGAAGGTGGACGCCTCCCTCCCCGGAATGCGCTAGTATCCGGTGGCCCGATCACGACGGTACACGATGGCAATCCAGGACAGCAAAACCAGGCCGAAGAATATGCTGTGCTCCAGCAGTTCGGCCCGGTCTCCCACAATGACGTCAAAGAGAGCAAAGACGACGAAGGTCACGGCGCTCATGAACAGCCCCAGCAGGATGGCGTTCCAGTTCCGATGGTGTTGTCTCGCTGTCCTCGCTCCGCCGTAAACGTAGTACAGGCCCGCCGCCAGAAAGAGCAAGCTGATAAGCAATTCCCATACTCCCGCGAAGTAGATCACCCCGCTGACAAATTGCTCTGGCAGATCAGCCTTATCGAAGTACCCTCCGAATTGTTCCGAACGATCCTTGCCGTACCAGCGAAAAACTATCAAATCCATCCCGTTGACAAACTTATCCAATCCATTGCTCATCCAAAAGACAAACCAGTACAGAATGACAATCCCCTCAATGGATGCCAGCCTGCTCAATGCCTTGCTGGTCAAAAAATTCACTTTCCCCTCTCCGAGATAGATACTGAGAGTGCGTCGGCATTACCGCCGATCGACGCCGCCATCCTCCGTCCCCGGAGCCGGAGTAACCTCAACGTCCACGTCGCCGTGCTCCGCCAGCCCGATGCCCAATCCGGCCTCCAGGGGAAACGGTGGCGCCGTGGCCAGCATATCCCGCGACACTGGCTGGCTGAAGGCGCACAGCACGATGCGCCATCCATGACGCGCGCCCGGTTCACCGGGAACTGGTGGTCGGCATCTCCCGAGCCCAGACCGTCCTGCAGTGCTCCCGGTCCCTGATCCAGTCGCAGACCTCCAGCAGGATGGCCGGATCGGAGCAGTACTTGTCGGCGGCGCGTGATACGGCACGATGTGCTGCTCGGCGGACTCCCGGCCATCGTCGGGCCGGAGCGACCGGTCGCCGAACGCCTTGCCCCACACACCTGGCCAAAGACGCTTCTCACCTCGCGCACGGCCCGGCACAACTCGGCCGGCCTCACCCTATGCTGGTGGAACTGCGCGCCCCGCCGGATGTTTTCCCAGTCGATGGCGATCAGAATACCATCACGTTGTCGGATCATGAAACCCGACCCTCGTCCCAAAGGTGTGTCAGCGCCAGCGTTTCGGACGCGGCGGATGCCAACCCGATTTCCCAGGGACGATCGATGCAGCCGACCGGTGGCGCGCTCCGCGAACGCGGGAGACTTCGGCTGCGCCAGCTTTACGCCAGTCCTGGACACGGGTCGGAGCGGCCGACTCGACCCGTCCGGTCAGTCCGCAGCATCGACGCGGGTAACGCCGGCGGTGGTGGAAACCCGAAGCAACGCGACCCTATGCTCGCGCCACCGGCCCTGCGCAACGGCTACGCCAGGCCGGAGCAATCGTCTACGGCCTCCACTCGTCAGCGATCGAGCGGGCGCTGTCGCTGGAGCAGAGCACAAGCTCTAGTTCAGCACGCCGCAGGCGATGCGCCCTCCGGAGCCCCCAATAGGCTGGGCGTTGTGGTCATCGCGGTTCTCGTGGATCACGATGGCGGACCCGTCGTCGTCCATCAGCAGGTCTGGATCAACCAAGGTTGTGAAAAGTTCGGCCTGCACCGTACCATCCGCAGCGGCGTAGATATTGGGCAGGTCGCCGTTGTCCGGGCCGGCCGGGTTGAGCAGCCCGTGCTGGCGGTTGTCCACGTTGATGTGTCCGCCCGACGCCTTGAAATCGGGCGTGCACGTCCCGACCGAGTGGATGTGGATGCCGTGCGGACCGGGTTCTATGCCTTCCAGCATGACGGTCACCAGGAATCCCCCTGAGCCTTGCTGCATGACGACACTGCCAATGGGCTCGCCCTCCAGGTTCCGCATCTCCGCCGTGAAGCGCGCGTCGCCCCAATTGCCGCCGTCGTTGTTGCACGCCGCGGCCACGAGCATCAGTGCAACTGACACGGCCAAGGCGAAACCGAGGTTCCTGACCCTCGCCTGCTTTGCGATTCTACCTCTGTCAGGCGTCGCCGTCATGGAACAACAGGGAACGCTTATGAGAACGCGTGGACTGGCGGCCCTGGGACGCACCCCGGCATCGATCTCCCTGCGCCAGGTGGGCCAGTTTATGGTTTTTATTTTGGTGCATGACGACCTGAGCAGAAACGGCTGACTCTGCCGCGAAATGGACCCCCTCTTCGCCGCCTGCTCGAAGCGAATTATATCGCAGCGTAGCCGCCGACGGCCAGCATCCCGCCAGTCCGGCGGCGGTTGGACCAACGGTGAAAGCCACTCGCCTCGTCCTGTCGCGGGCGGCGCGCTCCTTCACATGCTGTTCCTGGTGAGTGCCGATCCCGACAACCACCCGCAGAGCTGCCCTATGTTGGAGATCGACGGCTTCCAGCATACCTGCCTCCCGGAGAGTAGTCGCCGGTCGGTTGAGCGGACAATACCGCGATGGGGCTTTGAGCCACGCTCCTATCAGGTCACTGCTCACCGAGGCTGTCGGCGCTGTCTGGGCCGCCTCGGATCGGGTCGACAGATCCTTTTGAAGGCATCTCCGCCAATCCATGCTCGGGTCAAACCCGGCGCGAGATGGCCCAGACGCATAATCGCAGTCCATGCTGTTCTTGACCACCGTCGTACTCCTTGTTGGGTTTGTCACTTCCATCAAGGATGACGCGGTGGCCACCTTCTTGCCACCCGGTTTCCGTTACACCACGCGTAGGGACTTTACTGTGCCGGAAGCTGGTCGATGTCGCTCTCGTCCGGTGTTCGAGCGAGATTGCGCCGGTTTTCAGATAATGGCCTGAAGCGACGTACGTTGTGCCGACGCCCTTGGCACAGGAGCGAAAGAGGATTGACAAGCAACGAAGACCGGCAATAATCTCCAATTACCCTGTTCGGAACCTGCTGGTCGGCCGATATGGAGAATGCCGGTTTATAATCGGAAAATCCCAGAACGTCCATCCTCAGCGGAATCAGTTAAAACTGGGAAATCCTGGGTTAGAAGACGAAGCGTTTAAGGGGGACCCATGAAATATGACGTTGTTATCGTCGGTGGGGGAGCGGCTGGATCGGTGTTGGCCAGCAGATTGGCTGAAAACGCGAATACCTCCGTTCTGTTGCTGGAAGCCGGGCCGGATTACCCTGATCCAGACTATCTTCCGGACGAGATAAAGTTCGGCCACACAAGTTTCGCAGAATCCCCAGACTCGGAGCATAACTGGGCCCTGCGGGGAACGATCACCGAGGAGCAAGGCGAGATCCACGTAGCGCAGGGCAAGGTGATCGGAGGAGGGTCGTCCATCAACGGTCAGGCAATGCAAAGGGGGTTACCTGAGGATTTCGACTCCTGGTCTGCAATGGGCAACGATGAATGGTCGTATGACAAGGTACTGCCTTACTTTAGAAAGTCTGAGCACGATCTCGACATTCGGGATGATTTTCATGGATCCGACGGACCGATGCCGGTAAGGCGTCGTCAATCTGGGCCCTGGTCAGACATCCAAAAGGCCTTCCACGCCGCCTGTTTGGAAGCAGGTTATGGGACAGTCGAGGATACCAATGGCCCGAACCCAACGGGCGTTGGCGTGTGGCCCTCGAACAACTTGGACGGCTGGAGGATGAGCGCTGCTATCACTCACCTGAACCCCATGCGCCACCGTCTCAACCTTACGGTGAGGGGAGGGGTTTTCGTCAGGAAGGTATTGATCGAGGATCTAAAAGCCGTCGGTGTGGAAGTGGAAAGCGGAGGCGAGATTTTCAACGTCGAAGCAGACCGGGTTGTGTTGAGCGCCGGGGCTCTCAAGTCGCCCCACCTGCTGATGCTGTCGGGAATCGGCCCCAAAGACCAACTTGAACAATTCGGGATACCGCTCGTTCACGAGCTTCCCGGAGTGGGGCAGAACCTGTTTAACCACCTGAGCGCCCAGATTACCTTCAAGGTCAAAGACGGGATGACCCTGACGTCTGATGCCGACGCGGCACGCTTTTGTCTGCACTACACCGCCCAGGGGTCCAGCGAAGTCAATGATATGTTGCTGAGGACCACTCCGATGGTTGACGAACGGCCGGAGCGCGTCCCCGGTCTACGGACCAAGTTCCTCAACGATGATGTTCCTGCGGACCGGGTGGCGCGAATCTCGTGCACGCTCGGACTGCCTGACGGCGCAGGATACGTCAGGCTTGCGTCTGCCGATCCCTCAGTGCAGCCAGAGTTCAACTACCGCTATCTTCAGCATCCGAACGACATCCGTCGGGTGCGGGAAGGCATCCGAATGGCCATCGGTTTCCTTGAATCCGATGCGTACAAGGACGTGGCCGATTACCGGCTCCACCCAACGGATGAAATTCTGGCCGACGACCACGCTTTGGACGTCTATATACGCCAGACCGTGGGAACCGCCAGGCATGTGTCCGGCACATGCAAGATGGGCCCTGATTCAGACCCAATGGCGGTGGTGGATCAATACTGCAGCGTCAAGGGTGTAGAGGGGTTGTCGGTGGTCGATGCGTCGGTGATGCCGCGGGTTACAAGGTCAGGTGGCAGCCATGCAACGGTCGTCATGATAGGCGAACGTGCCGCCGACTTGATTGCGTCGGCTTAACCCCGCCTTGCCGCTGTCTGAAATCTATGGTCTGAGACGGAGGGTTCGTAACGACTGTTTCATCATGTCAAAATTGGCCGCCGCTTCTCAGCTGGGCTTTGCGCAGTTCAAGCGGCGCAAGCGAGGGAATCCACCATTCGGTGGTACAGGGTGGCGGGGAGTTCCTCAGTGTCGGTGCCCGCTGCGGACAGTGAAAACCCTCTGAGAGGGTGTGTGACAAATGGTTTCAGACAGGTTGAAGCCGTTTGAGCATCAGGTTGACCATGGCGATGTGTACCCAGGCTTCGCTGCTCTCGGTGCGCTCCTCATAGTCCTTGCTCAACCGTCGGCAACGGCTCAGCCACGCCAAAGTACGCTCCACCACCCAACGCCGGGGCGGGACCTCGAAGCGGTGGCTGTCCGGTTTGCGCTTCACCACGGTGAGCAACCAGCCGCCGGTGGCCCACGCCCACGTCACCAGTCGGCCAGCGTAGCCAGCGTCCGCCCAGTTCAGCTGCAACCGATCCGGCGGCAACAGGGGAGACAATTCCTCCCACTGGGCATCGGTCAAATCACTGGGATAAGGCTTTCTGCTCATGCCACCAGCGTAACCAGTATCCTACCCCCAATCCCAAGAACCGCCCGCGCCAGTTTGGCCCATTGTCACACACCCTCTAACTCTGACTGGCACCAATGGTTAGCTAAATCCCCGCGCTCCCGAGGTGGTCAAAGAGCGTGCAAATCTCGGTCAATGACGCCGAAAATTGACACAAACACTGCTGGAATGGTAGTTCAGATTCTGTGTACTTTCCACGGCGAGCGGGCATATGATTCGATAGTGGAAGAAGACAAGTAGAAGAGCCTACTGAGAAGTGCGCCATGCGTCAGCTTCACGACGCTTATCTATCATGCCGAGTCCTGTCGCGATGCCGAAGGAGAGAAAGTCAAGCATCAACCACTTGGGACCAGGTTAGTTGTCAAAGGAGCATAAGCCATGACTATTTTGGGAAGAATTGGCACCACGATGCGAGACGCGCTCACGGGCACCCTGCAAGGCGCCGGCCGAGTCAGCAACGTTGCCATCGACACGGTTCGAGACACGACGGCGAACACCTTGCGCAGCGCCCGCAGTGTGGGCGGTGAGGTCGGACACCTGGCCCAGGACGCCGTTATAGGCACTATCCAGGCGGCCGGCAACATCGGCGGCGCCGCCGGAACCGTGGTCCGCGACTCCACCATCGGCGTGATCCAGGGCGTTGGCATGGTGGGCGTCGCTACCACCACCATGCTCCACGACGTGGTGGTTGGCGCGATTCGAGGCTCCAGCGACGTGGGCGCAGAACTCGGCACCGCCACCCAGCAGGCCGTGGAGGGCGCCATACGGGGCGGGGCTTCCGTGGGCCTGACCGCGGAAGAATCGGTGGTCCAAGTCACCAGAGGAACCATCGACGGAGTCCGCGAAGTGGGCGGCGCGCTGACGGACGCGGCGCACGGGACCGTGTCCGGCGTGGTGACCGCCGTTGCCGCAACATCCGGCGACGTGATGACGGCCACCACCGCCACCACACGCCAGCTGATCAGCAGCGCGGCCACCACGGGCGAGGACGTCGCTCAAGTGGCTGTCTCCGCCGTCAACGGCGCGATCGACGCGGCGCGCACCACCGGACAGAACGTGGAGCAAACCGCCGCCGCCGCCGCAAAGGGAGCCATCGAAGCGGCCTATGACGTGAGCGATACCGCGGGCGACGCAGTGCGCAATGCCACCACCGGCACCATCAGTGGCGTTCGCGTGGTGGTGGACTCGGCCACCTCCGACCGGAACGACCGCAGTTCAACCTGATCGGCCGCTCCATCCAGCTGGGTACATGGGCCGCGCCGGATCAGCCGGCGCGGCCCGTAGTATGCATCTATTGAATTGATAATGGCCATTGACGAGGACTGTCTAGCCAGGGTCGCAGGTTGTCCATCAAACGCGCGCGAGAGCGTAGGGCGCATCGACCAGCGAACCACAGCGGCACAGTAGCCCAGCCGATATGAGCCCTAGAGACGCACCGGGATCGAACGGCGCCGATGACGAGCGAGGATTGCGCGCCCGTTGGACATGGACTCGCGGCGCCGGCGGCCTGATGGGAACGGCACGCTCAGTCTGGCGGGCCGCAGGGAGCGGCGCGCGGTCGACAGGAAGCGGAGCCGCGCATCTGGGCCTGGGGGCGGTTTCCAGCACCGTCCAGGCGATCCAGGAAGTGGGCAGCGAGGCCGGGTCGCTGGTGCGTGACACTATGGTCGCAACCATCGAGGGGACGCACCAGGTCGTCGCGGTCTCGGCGCCAGCCGTGCGCGATATGGTGGCTGTGGCGATTCACAGCTCCAGGAACACCGGATCGGACGCCGCGGAAATCGGGCGTGGCGCGGTGGAGGGGGCGATCGTTGGCGCCGTCGCGGTGGGGATCAGCACTCACGAGGCCGCGTCGTCCGCGGTGTCCGGCGCCATGGAAGCAATGACGGAGGCCGGCGCGGAAACTGCCGAGGCAGTCAGGGCTACCGTGGGTGGGGTAGTGTCGGGCGCCATGGCGGTGGGCAGCGACGTGGCCGCCACGTCGGGCGCCGCCGTGTATGCGCTGGTAGCTCCCGGCGCGTCCGAAAGGACGTCGGAAGAGACGGCCGAATTGGCCGAGCAGGCGGTGGATGCGGCGCTGGCCGAGGTCGCCGACAACCCACAACTGGACATCGAAGTGGTGGAAGCGGCCGCCGCCGGCGCGGTTGCCGCAGCGTATGAAGTGAGCCAGTCGCACGGCGATCACGTGCGCAGGTCGGTGCTGCGCAGGTTGGCCGGAACCGCGTCGACCCTCAGACCCGAGTTGTCGGCTCAGGCAGCAAACCTGGGAGATCGGTTGGCTCACGAACTACCCAGGGGTCGGGCGGCATGGCGGGGTCTCGCGATGTACCGGGCGGCGCGATCTCTGATCGACGAGGGCGGCATCGACCTTGCGGCGTCCCTCGCCTACTTCACCGTGATGTCCTTCTTCCCCATGATGGCGCTGGTGGCGTTGGTGTTGGCGCTGTTCGCCGACCCCGCCACAGCCGCAGAGGATCTCTCATCCCTCATCGCGCACTACTTCCCGGCTTCGGCGGATCTCCTGGCCGAGGCGATCGATCAACTCTTCCGGGGCACCCTGGCCATGGGCCTGGTGGCGCTGGCGGGAACCCTGATCGGCGCCAACGGTCTGTTCACGGCTACAAATCGCGCGGTGAACCGGCTGTTTGGCGCGGAAAGCAAGGGCATTCTGCGGACGACCCTTTCCGAAGCGGTGCTGGCAACCGGCGTGGTCGTCCTGTTCTCCCTGTCCCTGTGCGTCACTGCGCTGTTTCAGGTGGGCGTCGAGTTCCAGGGCGAACTGGCGGCGAAGTTAGGCGGGGCGGCCGCCTATGTCATCTGGCCGCTGGGCGCCGTCACCACGGTGGTGCCCGCGCTGATAACCGGATTGCTGTTCACCCTGGTGTATCACCGTGTTCCAAACGTCACGGTCGACTGGAGAGACGCCGCCTACGGCGGCCTGGTGGCCATGCTGCTCTTCGAGGTGGCCAAGCACCTGTTTTTCTGGCTTTCCGGCACCGTTACACAGCGGAGCCTGGTCTATGGGCCGGTGGCCGCCTTTGTGGTCCTGCTGATGTGGGCGTTCATAGCCGGACTGATCTTTCTCTACGGCGCTGCCCTGGTGAAGGCCGCCGGGGAACTCCGTCCCGGTCGCGGCCGGGCGGACGATCCCCAGGCGGAAAACCCATAGCCAGCGGAGCCGGACCCGCCGAACGTCCGGCAGGAACCGGCGCGGCCCATGCCCACTCGGAAACTACCGAGTGTTTGAGCGCCTCCCGCCCGCGGCGCCGGCGCCACTGGGTCGCGGCCCAACGTCGCGCAGTTGCTCGCGGACGTCGAGGCCGGAGGGAGGTTGGGCCGGCGGCGATTGGCTTCCGTAGCCGGTCGGCACAGCGGGTCTCGAGGGCATCGCAGTCGGCGGCTCGGCGGGCGGGTTGGTCAGCCAGGGGTCCTGCACCGGCGCTTGCGCCGCTCGCCGGGCGGCGGGTGCAGCCGATGCCAGCCTTTCGGCCTTGCGCCGCCGTGCGCCGGGGAACAGCGCGCAGTAGAACCCGAACGCCGAGCGGAGCACCAACTCCAGCGCCACCAGGGCGATCATGTAATAGGCGATGGTCTCCCAATAGCCGCTTAGTTCTCGCAGCAGCTGCAGGGAAACGTCGAGGCTGAAGAACGACGCGTCGATGAGAAACACGCCCAGGACCGCGAAGGGCAGGATCTTCGCCAGGTCCCGGGAGAGGTTCTCGTTGTAGTAGGCCGTGATCCGGATCACGCTTACCGTAGCCAGAGAGATGACCAATATGTGGGCCAAACCCTGGTCCTTGGAAAGGACGATCAGGATCATCGTAAGCACGGCGAACCAGAACGCGGCGAACCCCGGGAACAGGACGATGTACTTGACGGAGTACCAGATGAGGTGCAGCAAATCCATAAACACCGGGTACTTGGCCCCGTCATTTTTGGACAGGTCGAAATCGAACATGTCCCGGGCGGCGATGAAGCGGTAGAACTTGAAAACAAACACCGCGTATGCGGCCATGCCCAGAACGTAGAAACCAACAGGAAGGAGCAGCCCAAGTCCCTCGTTCAAATCCAGGCCCCCGGGCAGGAAGGCGGCCAAGGTTTCAGTATTCATCGTGCTTCCTCGGAGCGGCGCAAGACGGCGATCGGACAGTTGAATCCAGGCGGGGAAGAAAGTTGCCCCAGCGCAGCGGCTGCGGCAACTGGAATCGAGTATCCGATCGCGCCGGATTCACCGTCTAGCGATTTCGCGAGGAAATTTTGAGAAATTCAGCGCCGGGCGTGATACAAGCATGAGGCGCACGAATGCCGAGGAGTTCGATCCGGCGATCTCACGCCGTATTCGCGCTGATTCCCGTGCGGGAACTGCCGTCCGGGCCTTCAGATTGTCCGGGGTCTGGCGTTGCTCGCAGAGCCAGCGCGGGTGAGGTAGCGCTCCCGGTTGGCCTGATATTCCTCCCAGCGGAAACCGTCTGGGCTGGCGAGGTTGCCGGCTGGCCCGACCAGGCGATCAGATCGGGTCCGAGAAACCCCCGCGTCTGGCTGCGCTTTCCCTGGTGGCGGCAACCAGCGGGTTGACGAACCGGGGGTCGCGCCGAGGAGCCGGGGCCTCGACGTCCTCGCGCTCCATCGGTTCTTCGGGGTCCTCGTGGTGAAGCGGCACATCAGAGGAACTGGCCATGAACGTCCCCTCGAATGCCGGCCCCAGGACGCGATGCACCCGGAAGCTGATGAGCCCCATGCCCAGCGCCGACGCAATCAGCAGAACCAGCGACAGGGTGATGGACAGGCCGCCCAATGCCAGCAGCCGGATCAACAGCGGCAGCATCAGCAGCACCAGCAGTGCCAGCAACGCCGTTGCCATGCCGTACTCGACCATGGTCTGCATGGTGCTCCAGCTGGGCAGCACCCTCAGGTTGACCGTCGGCGCGTGAGGCAGACTGGTCGCCAGGTGTGCCAGGGTACGCAGCGAGCGCCAGATGCCGATCACGCTGGGTGTGCTCAAGCCAATCACCACGCCCAGGATGATCAACGCAGCCACCCCCTGGGACACCGGCAGCAGATGCCCCAACGCATCGGGGGCAGCGTACACAACACCGGTTCCGGCAGCGCTCAGAACGGCCACGATGCAGGCGTTGATGAGGATCCCGCGGGCCACGTCGCGGAATTGCTCCCCGGCTTCTCCGGGGAACGACAGCATCGACCAGAAGATGTCCACTGCCAGGTTGATCCCCAGCATCACGCGCCGCAGCGGGCCGGGGGTACGACGCCCGGCCAGGTCCGACAGAGGCAGGGCAGCCCGCCCGGCCAACGGCGCCAGGACGGAGGTGATCGCGGTGACGATCGACAGTACTGCACCAAGAGCCGAGCCGCCCACAACATCGGCGGGGGTGAGACGGCCGATGGCCAGGGAGAATTCACCCATCTGGGGCATGGTCAACCCCACGCGCAACGCGTCGCCCGGGGTGCGGCCGGCGAGTATGGAGCCCACGGTGTTGGCGGCGATCTTTCCGGCCATGAATACCGCGGCCACCACCAGCGCCGGCACGATGTAATCGTCCAGCGTGCGGTAGTCGATGAGCATGCCGATGGACAGGAAGAACAGGGCTCCGAACATGTCTCGCACCGGTGCGACCATGCGACTGACCCGCCCGGCGGCTTCGGTGTCGCCGATGACCACGCCGACCAGAAACGCTCCGGCCGCCGGCGAGAGCCCCAGCAGCGTCGCGCACAGGGCCAGCAGGAAGCAAAAGCCCAGGCTGGCCACCAGCAGCGTTTCGTCGGAGCGCAACCGGGACAGCAACCGCATCAATTTGGCGGCCAAAACGGTGCCGGCCACGAGGACGACGACACAGAAGATGGCCAGCTTGCCCGCGAGCAATCCCGCATCGGCCAGGCTCGCCGTGCCCGTGGTAGCCAGGCCCGCCAGCACGGTCAGCAGTATCACGGCGGCAAAGTCCTCCACCAGCAGGATGCCCACGATGGTCTGGCCCCAGGTGGAGTTGAGGTTGCCCCCGTCGCGCAGCCCCTTCAGCAGGATGGCCGAGCTGCTGATGGCGATGGCTCCGCCCAGGTAGAGGCCGTGGCTGGCGTCGATGCCGGGCAGAATGCTGGCGAGCCAGACGCCGAACAGGGTGAGCACGCTGATCTCGATGACGCCGATGATGAGCACACGGAACCCGATCATCTGGATCAGCCGCCAACCCAGCTCCAGCCCGATGCCGAACAGGAGCAGGATGAGCCCCAACTCGGCCAGCAGTCCGATGGTGTCCAGATCGCTGATCAGGGGCGTGGGCAGCGTGAACGGCCCGATGATCATCCCCGCCAGCAGGTATCCCAGCACCGGCGGCTGCCATGCCACCCGCGCCAGCGCCAGCCCGCAGGCAGCGATGACCATCGCGACGGTGAAATCTTTCAGCAGCGTGGCGCTGCCCTCGGAGATGCCGGCGGGAAAGATGGTTAGCAGGATGTCCATTACGGATTGAAGTTCTCGATTTCGACGGGCTCAAGATCGTCCGCCGGCTGGAAGCCAAATATCCGTGAGTAAAAGTAGAACTCGGCGGACAGGCACTGCTTGATGGTATCCGCCATCCGGAAGCCGTGGTGCTCTCCCTCAAAGGCCAGGTATGCCGTGGGGACACCGTTCGCCCTGAGGGTGTTGAACATTTCCTCCGATTGAATGGCCGGAACGATGGTGTCCTCCAGGCCTTGGAAGAAGATGACCGGACAGGTGGTGTACTCCGGAAAGTTGATCGGCGAGCGTTCGATGTACCGGCGGCGGTACAGGGGATACGGCCCGACCAACCCCACCAGACTGTGGGCGTCGAACTTGTGAATGCCGCTGAGCAGCGCTTCGAGGTCGCTGACGCCGAAGTAGCTGGCCCCCGCCTTGAAAACGTCCCGGAATGCCAGGGATGCCAGGGCGGTGAAGCCGCCGGCGCTGCCGCCGCTGATGGCAACTCGCTCGCTATCGGCATCGCCCCGATCCACCACGTACAGGGCGGCATTGACGCAGTCGTCAACGTCCACCACGCCCCATTCGCCGATGAGGCGCTCCCGGTAATGCCGGCCGTAGCCGGTGCTGCCACCGTAGTTAACGTCCAACACCGCCACGCCGCGGCTGGTCCAGTACTGGGTGGTGAGGTTCAACTCCGCCGATGCCGCGCTGTGAGGCCCGCCGTGGCATGTAACGAGCAACGGTGGCCTTTCGCCCTCGGGCGCGGCGTAGTCTTGGTTGGTGGGCGGGTAGAAAAAGGCGTGGGAAATCTCCTCGTTGTCCGTGGAGAACTGGATGGTTTCGGGCCGGGACGTGTACGCCGGCGGCAGGTCTTCCTCGTACTCAACCCGCACGACCTCTACCTCCTCGTCCTCCAGGTCCACCATAAGCAGCGACAGGGGCTGGTCCGGCGAACCGGCCACCAGTACAACCCGGCCCGGATCGACCTGCAGGTCGCCGTGTCCCATCTCCCAGTAGGGAAAGTTGATAGGTGTCAGCCGTTTTTCGTCCAACGATATTCTCCCCAGGCTCCAGTGTCCCAGGTGAGAATAAGAGCAGATCAGGCTGTTGGGCGAGTCAAACCCGTAGGAGCACATGCCGACCCACCAGTTGGACCTGGCGAACTCGGCTTCCATGGGGCACACCGGTTCCACCTCTCCGCCGCGCCAACGGTACAGGTTGGCCCAGTCGGTGCGGTCGGATACGAAGTACAGATCACCGTTCGGCGACCACTCCGGCTGCATCACCGCCTCGTCAATGCCGCCGGCCACCATGATGGCCTCGCCCAGGCTGAGGTCGTCGTTCAGTCCAGCCACCCATAGCTCGGTGCCGTCCCAGGGCATGTTGGGATGGTCCCAGGTGAGCCACGCCAATTGCGTGCCGTCGGGGCTGATGCACGGCGAGCTGTGAAAGTCGTTGTCTGCCAGCAGAACTTCGGGCTCGCTCTCACCCGTCAGGTCGAGGGCGACGATCTCGCTCAGCGGGTGGTCTTCGTCCGGGTCGGTGTGGTTCTCACGGATGCAGATGATCCTGCCCAGATGCTGGTTGAACACCTTGCTGCCGTATCGGAATTCGCCCTCGGGGGTGATGGCCGCGGGCGGCTCCCCGGGACGTTGGCGGTACACCCGCTGGTCCGAATCGTTGGAAAAGTACACCACTCCGTTGGCCACGGTGAAACTGCGGGTCCCGTACTCATTGACCATCGACACCGAGCTGAAACCCGGTGGGGTCACGTCCTCCAGGACCCCATCGGGATGACGCTTGACGATAACGGTCCGGCCGTCCTCCGCGGGCCGCACCTCCGCCCAGTAGGTGTCCGGTCCGTCCAGCGCGATCCGCATCAGGTTCACCGTCCCATGGGCGACCATGTCCAGCGTGATCGGCGACTTCCACGAGCCATAGGGAGCGATTGTGGGCTTCACGTTTCGAGACACCTTGGGTCTTCAGCAAGTGGCATTGTTCAACCGTGATTATGTTGAGCGTACCATAGCGACGGACGAGGGGCCACGCCGAGGTCTGCAGCAGCCATTGACCCGACTGTTCGCAAGAGGTTAATTCCGTGCAAATCCTCACGCGTACCCGGTTTCACGCGAAGTGTCATTGCGAGCGAAGCGTGACAATCTCGTCGGGGTGACAGACCCTGAAGCGGGAACGAGATCGCCACGTCGCTGCGCTCCTCGCGATGACAAACGGGGTACGCGTGAACGCGCAGATCCGGTTCCCGCCCCGAACCCGGGGCGCCCATCAAGGTTCAAAAGTACGGTAATAGGGGCATCCGGTGTAGTCGGCCCGCAACGCCCGTCCATCCACCACTGCGGCAAAGGTCAGCTTTTCCGGACTGAGCGCGTCCCCTCCGATACGGAAACCGCCGTTGCCCAGGGGCGTCAATGGTTCCGTGTTGCCCCAGGGGTTCAGCAGCGTGAGTTGACCTTTTCGGATGGCGATCCGGAAATTGGAAAGCTCCGGGCTCCTTGTGCGGTAGTGACCTACGTACGCCTCCCATTCCGGCGGGTGAGGGAACTCCCTTGGCCCCGTGTAGCCGTCTTTCGCAAACCATTCGCCGCCGTGAAACGCTTCCATCACCCCTCCTTCCTGACGGCCGAACTCCAGGAGGGCCAGGGCAAAGTCGGGGTGTGGGACGTAGAAGCTATCGTGGGTGCGCCGTTCCAACGCAACGGATTGGCCACGGTGCAGGAGCAGGAGTCGCCCGGCTTCGGCGTTCAGCGTCAGCGTTCCCGCGGCTGAGCGGTAGGTGCCGGCGTATTCTTCGGCGTCCGCGATGTGAGTCGAGGCCGCCGGTTCGGGCAATGGTGGCAATGCCGTTCCATCGAAAGCGGCGCAGGCCGCAGTGAGGGCACGCTGGGCGAACTCAACCAGCGGGTCCGTCTCTCCCATGCGGTTGGCGAGCATGATGACACCAAGACCCGCCTCCATGTCCACCACCATGGCCGATCTGAAGCCCGCGTTTCCCCCGCCGTGGCCGATGTACCGACGCCCGGCCACCGAGTAGGTCGCCAAACCGTAACTATAGTAGTCCCCGCCGGTCCATATCCCGTTCTCGGTCATGAGGCCGAAGCTGTGTTCGGATATCAACCGCCCGGATGGGCACCAACCCCGGTTGAGCAACAGCCTGAGATACGCGGCCATGTCGCCAACCGTCGATACCTGGGCCCCGTCTCCGGTGGCGAACGTCGCCCATATCGACGGCGCCAGGGGATGGCTGCCGTGCTCCGGCCGATCATCGAACATCGAGGTGTAGCCGGTGGCCGTCTTGCCACGAACGTCGATGGTGGTCGCCGGAAACGTGCTTGACATACCCAGCGGAACGAGCATCCGCTCGCGGATCACTTCCGGCAGGGGCTGGCCGGTCAATCGTTCAAGCAGGAACCCCAGGGTCTTGTAGCCCACGTTGGAGTACCAGAAATACTCCCCGGGAGGAGCCACCGCACGGAAGTCCCCAAGCGCCCAGCTTTCGTAGAGGCCGTGGGGGGCGATGTCGGTACCCCGCGGCAGCCCCGACGTGTGATTGAGCAGGTGATGGACGGTGATTTCGGGGAAATCGCTGTCAATGCGAAACCACGGGAGGTATCGGGAGACCGGCGCGTGCAGGTCCAGCATTCCCGCTTCATGAAGTTGCAGCAGCGGGATGACGGTAAAAGGCTTGCCCAGCGAACCGATTTCAAAGAGGGTATCCGCCTCAACCGGCGAACGAGTGCCCAGGTCGGCCACGCCGTAAGCCGCCGTTTTCAGCAGGCTGTTCCGGTCGGTCACCGCCAGGGCCATGCCGGGGACGCCCAGCGCATCCATCGCCCCCAACGCCATGCGATCAAGATATTCGGAAACGTCGTACGGCATGGACACAATGCGTCTCCTGCTGAGCTGCGATCCAGATTGGTCGATGACTACTGTTGACAAACATCATAACTGGGGTTTCAGAGTGGTAGCCAAGGCCGTCAAACCGTTACTAAAATATTCATGCCAACCCGCTTGGCTGCTCTCGGCCGCCGGAACCGCAGGGAGTGCCGCCGTTTGGTATTATGTAAAATCAAGTTGTCGCTTGAGAGGTCACAATGCCACAGAAAACCTACGACATCGTGCTGTCCAGCCCGTTCTCCAACTACGACTTCTTCGCACACAAGATGCGGGAATTGTGCGGGCAGATGGACCTCACCTTCTTCCTGGCCGACGACGTTTGGGTTCACGAGTTCCTGGGCAAGCTCCGCGCCAAGGATATCGCAGTGCGGGCTATGCTGGACCTGACCGCCAACCAGACCGACCCCACCGACATCTACACGCAACTGGCTTACGAGGTTAAGCGACAGGGCGGTGTCGTGATTGATGATCCCGAGCTCACCGCCTTCTCCGCGCACAAGGCCAGGCTGCACGAGGAACTGGTGCGGCACAACGTGCCGGTGCCCGACACCATCATGGTGCCCAGGGAGCAGATCCGCAGCTTTCGCATCACCAGGGAAATTCGCGACCGCCTCGGCGTGCCCTTTGTGGTCAAGCCGGCCTGGGGCGACTCCGGCGTGGGCGTAATCGTCGACGCCACTTCCGAATACGACCTGGAGCAGTCTCTGGAGCAGGCGCCCAACTCCGACACCTTCCTCCTCCAGAAGAAGATGAACATGAAGCCCCTGGGCGGGCGCATGGGCTGGTTCCGGCTCTATCACATCTGCCGCGAGGTGATCCCATGCTGGTGGGACCCGGTGACCCACGAATACCAGATGGTGTCGCCGGCGCAGATCAAGCGGTTCCGTCTGCAGCCGCTGCGGCGCATCATGCGGAACATCGCCCAGGTGTCCCGGATGAAAAAGTTCAGCAGCGAGATCTGCCTGCACGAGGACGGCAAGTTCTACGCGGTGGATTACGTCAACGCCGACCCCGACATGAACCCGCGCTCGTTCTACGCCAACGGCGTCCCCGACGAAATAGTGCGGCACATCGTCTGGCTGCTGTTCTACGAAGCCATGCAGGTGGCCAAGCGCGGGCACGGCTTCTTCGACGACGAGCTGGAAGCATCCGAGGAGTCGGCCAACTGGCTGGAACGCCGGCGCGTCGAACAGCGGTCAGCGGCGGCTCGCTGACCGTAGCCAACGTGATCACTCTCCTCCTTGGGAAGGGACCTCCTCCGCGGCGGCCGTCGGTGTTTGTCCCTGGCGTTCGCGCGGTATCCGGGCTCATGCCGTGGATCGGCCGGTCGGGCAGTCTGTCCTTGCCCTGTGCCCTGCCCGACTCCGGCGGTTGATGGCAGTTATCCCCGCCCGCTTGTGAGTGGGCGTTTGGAGCGGGATCCGCACTCCGCTCCGCTTCTTGCCCGGTCGTTCCGTAGCGCGGACCGTCCAGGCGTCCCTCTGAGCTCAGGGCGCGGCGTTGCGTCTCTCGGCATCGCCGGCCGTATCCACCACGCTTATTTGCGCCGCCGGTCGTGATCCCCAACGAAGGATGGTGCCCCATGGTCTCTGTGACGTCAGGTGCCGAACTGGTCATTTCCGAAGAGGAGGCTTCCTCGATAGCTGAGGAAGTCCATCTGCTCATCCGGGCTGGCGACGAGCACACCGCATGGGAGCGGATGCGCCATCTGCATCCGTCCGACATTGGCAGTATCCTGGCATCGCTGCCGCGGGGCAGCCGGAATGCTGTCGTTGCGGTGATGTCTCCCGAAACCGTGGCGTGGATGTTCCGACACATGAACCCGGTGGTTGCCGCGCGGGTGGGTACCCGGCTGGGGACGGGGGTACTGTCGGCGGCGTTGGCCCAAGCGCATCCGCGGACCGCACTGGATACCCTGCGACGCCTGCCCAGACGCCGTGCCAGGGAGGTCGCCGACGCCCTGGGTCAATCAGTCGCGGATGGGACCCTCGATGAGCATGACCTGGATGACGCGGGAGCGTTCATGGTGTCCCGTTTCCCGACGATCGGGTCAGGCCAGGGAGTGGGGACAGCCCGGGATCAACTCCGGGAATTTGCCGGAACCTGGTACGGCTTTACCCACATATTCGTTGTGGAGAGCGGGGATGTACTGACCGGACAGGTCAGCATGATCGACCTGGCCAAGTCGCCGGATGCGACGCCGATCCAGTCGATCACCACACCGGTCCTTGCCGAGGTGTCGGTGGACACCCCTCGTGAAGAGTGTGCCCGGCTGCACCGCCACTACAACGTTACCCAACTGCCGGTGGTGGAGGACGGTCGGTTGATCGGCGTGATACCGGCTGAGTTCCTGCTGAGCGCTTCCATCGAGGAGGACACCGAGCAGATGCTCCAGGTCGCCAGCGTGGCCGGCGACAGCGCGGACGGCCCGCTGCTGGCCTCGGTCCGCAGCCGGTTGCCCTGGTTGACGATCAACCTGGGCACGACGTTCCTGGCCGCGTTCACGGTATCCCTGTTTGAATCAACGCTGGCACGGGTGGTGGTGCTGGCGGCGTTTCTGCCCGTGGTGGCCGGCCAGGGCGGGATCGGCGGCACGCAGACGCTGACCCTGATCGTGAGAGCCATTGCCCTGGGCCAGTTGGTGGGCGTCAGCGCCTCCCGGCTGCTGGTGAGGGAACTGGCATTGGGGCTGCTCCACGGGGTCTGGCTGGGAGTCCTGGTGGCCGTCGTTGCGTGGCTGTGGCAGCAGAACATCGGGCTTGGCCTGGTTCTGGGACTGGCCATGCTGGGCAACATGGCGATGGCCGGCCTGGTGGGCGCGGGCGTCCCCCTGCTTTTGAGGCGGATCGGTGTGGATCCGGCGGTAGCTTCTGCCGTGGCCGTGACCACCGTTACCGACGTGTTCGGTTTCCTGCTCTTCCTGGGCATCGCCAGCGCGGCGATCAGCCTGCTCATCTAGGGAAGACCAGCGATGGTTAGCCTATTCAGTCCCAGTCCCACGATTTCCCAGCGGGACGTTCGGCGCACGCTGCGCCTGATGACCTGGGGACACCGCCATGGCCGGCGCCATGTTCAGCCCGGGCAGCGGCGGGTTCATGGCGGCCTACGCGCTGGCCCTGGGCGCAAACAACCGGCAGGTGGGCATCCTGGCCGCGTTGCCGCCGGTCTCCCGGGTGGTGCAGATGCCGGCTATCCTGCTGGTGGAGAAGTTCCGCCGGTGCAAAGCCATCGGTTTGCCGTCCTGGTTCCTGGCCCAGTTGATGCGGCTGCCCATCGAGGTGGTGCCCTTCTGCTGGACACTCCCGGTTCCTTCGCCATTGCGGTGGTGATCGTCCTGCTCGCACTGCGCGGCCTGTTCACCCCCGTTTGGGTCACGGCCTCCACCAGCAGGCTACGCGATCTGGTTCCGCCGGATGCCCTGGGCCGCTTCTGGAGTCAGCGGCTGGCGCTCATGACCATCACCCTGGTGGTGGTCGGGCTGGCAGGCAGCGTGTTCGTGCGCTGGTGGCAGAGCTTCGCAGCGACGGGTGATGAGATCTGTGCCTATTCGTTCCTCCTGATCGGCGGGCGGGCAGTTTTCGGTCTGCTCGGTCCCTCCCTGGTGGCGGCTTCGCGAGAACCCCTCATGCCACCGGCGCGGGAAACGGAGCGATCCGCGCTGTCGGTGATACCGGAGCCCCTGCGGGACCGCAACTTCCGCCGCCTTTCCGGTTCCTGGTGATGTGGAACTTCGCGCTGAACCTGGCGGTGCCCTTCTTCGCGGTGTATATGCTCACCCGGCTGGGCCTGTCGTTGCCCACGGTGATCGGGTTCACCATGCTGAGCCAGATCACCAACGTGCTGTTCGCCCGGGTCTGGGGCGCCATGGCGGACTGAATGGGCAGCAAGACGGTGATGTCGCTGTCGGCGTCGCTGTACCTGCTGGCGATCACCGGCTGGGTGTTCACCGCCAACCCCCGAGCGGCACCTGCTGACAATGCCGCTCCTGGCGGTACTGCACGTATTCGCGGGGGTCGCCGCGGCGGGTGTCCTGCTAACCGTGCAGACGATGGCCCTGGAGACGGCTCCGGAGGTCAAGGCCACGCCATACCTCGGCATCGCGGGTCTTGGGACGGGTCTGGGAGCCGGCGTTAGCCCCATCGTCGGCGGAGTGCTGGCGGACTTCTTCTCGGTGCGGCATTTCCGCATCGACCTGACCTGGGCGACGCCCGGCAACGTGATAGAGCTTCCCGCAGTGACGCTGACCGGGCATGACTTCCTTTTCGTACTCTCCTTCGTTATCGGCCTGCTTTCGCTGAACCTGCTGGCCGGGCTTCAGGAGGAAGGCGCGGTGGGCCGGGACGTTGCCATGCGCGAACTCACGGCCGGCATGGGGCCGGCGCTGCGGGCCGCGAGCACCGTGCCAGGGGTGACCGCCGTTTCGGCGGCGTCCTACGGATACCTGCGCCGGGTTCCCGGAGCCGACGTCGCCCTGGGGTCATGGCCTACGAACTGGCAACTTCAACCCGGGCTGCCGTCTCCTCCGCGAGCCGTGGCCGCCAACTCGCCACCGACGTACAGACTGGTATTACAACGACAGTTCAAGGCGGGACAGTCCGAGATGCGCGCAAAGCGGACCGGCGCTTGGCGTGGGAGCGACTGGCCCGCTCGTTGCTACACTGCGTCTGCTTTAGCCACCGCAGCAGATGGGCGGGCCCAAACCGCTCCCCGAGGCAGCATCTCACGCACCACCCGGCAGACCTGCGGCCTGGTGATCCGGGGCATCTTTTTCCCCCAAGCCTGCCGAAGGCTCAGCAGGAAGGCTCCGCCCAGCAGGCACAGGGCCACGTGATGATGCCAGCCGGCCCAGAGCCGGCCCCGTACTTGATACGGGGTGCGGGTCTCATATTCGTCCAGCCCCACGTCGCTCTTTTCCGTCTCGAAGTAGTTTGACCAGTCATAGGCGTATTCGATTTCGTGGACCTCGTAGTCCGAAGGGTTGTAGTTTTCAGGGTTGCGCGGCATGACGATTCCGTCCCGTGCTGCGTTGGCTTCTATGCTATTGACATAACGCCGATTGGAACGGAACTCGTCCAACGTCCGCCAGACCAGTTCGACCGGGACCGGATAGCCGTAGGTGTTCGCCGCGGCGGTTGCAGCCCACCTCGGCGATTGCTTTCTTGCGAATGGGGTCGAGCTCTCGCGCTTGAACGAGCATCACGTCGATGTCCGACGATTGCTCCTGATAGTCCCCGCGGGCGCGGGAGCCAAACAGAATGACCAACTCAGCCTAGTATTACAGTCGCGCTTGAACTTGGTAGGATAGGCTCATGATTACTGGTGAGAGGGGAGGGGTTGGAAATGGGTCGGACATTACAGGAGCGAGAGGCCGTGCTGGAGGAGGCGCTGGGCTGGGAGGTTGGGCTCCA
>JAJEIA010000064.1 GCA_022823505.1 Dehalococcoidia bacterium | reverse complement strand
TTGAAGGGGGGCGTAACGAAAGGACAGCGGAAAAAAGAAGGCCAGACTTATCGAGAAGTCCCATATCTGAGGGTTGCCAATGTGCAACGGGGTTACCTGGACCTCGCGACCGTCAAGACCATTTCCGTTCCTGAAACTACGATCGAACAGCTCAAACTTGTCGAAGGCGACGTTCTGTTCAACGAAGGAGGAGATAGAGACAAGCTTGGTCGGGGATGGATTTGGAACGGCGAGATAGCCGAATGTATCCATCAAAATCATGTCTTTCGAGCACGCCTGCTCACCGGCGACGCGCTGCCCGAGTTTGTTTCGTGGTGGGGTAACTCGTTTGGTAAAGAGTATTTTGAGAGGACCGGCAAACAAACGACCAATCTGGCATCGATCAATCTCTCGGTGCTGACGGCGTTCCCCGTTCCCCTCCCGCCCCTCGCCGAGCAGCGCCGCATCGTGGCCGAGGTGGAGCGGCGGTTGTCGGTGATCCAGCAGGCGGAGGCGGCGGTGGAGGCCAGCCTGCAACGTGCCGAGCGGCTGCGCCAGAGCATCCTGAAACGCGCCTTCGCCGGCGAACTGGTGCCCCAGGACCCCGGCGACGAGCCGGCGTCGGTCCTGCTGGAACGCATCCGCGCCCAGCGTGAGGCGGAACAGGCGTCGGCGTCCGCGAGCAGGAAGCGGCCGCCGCGGCGGCGCACGAAAGCGCCTGCAGGCTAATGGCATACTGGCCGGAAAGTACGGTGAGCGAAATGGTTGCCGACGAACTGATTTGCGACCTCAAATGTGTACCGGCTCTCACCACGACGGCGGCTTGGCGAATGCGCCATTGGTGTCGTTCATTTGCTGTGGGAGTTGATTATTCGCGAAGTGACTGCGGTTGATGGTTGCATATGACCAGGACGCCGCTTGCGCCAGATAGTGGCTGCGCTGCCTGCGCGGTCGCGGGCTGATAACCCCCACCCGCTTGCCGAACCTTTGGCGGGCGACCGTTATGGCGGCGATCAGGTCAGAATCATTGGATATTACTACCACTTCATCGCTATCGTTGTTGAAGCAGTCCAGCAACAGGGCGGTAGCCAGGTTAACGTCGGTGCGCTTTTCTTCGGTTCTGGTAACCTGGACTATAGCCGGATTCGTCGGCGTGGGGTTATTCGTCAACGGCATCCGGACGGGGCGCACTGTGAACAAACCGTAGTCGATGCTGACTTTGGGTAGCGTTGCCAAGGCGCGCAGATAAACTTGCTGCCTTGAGGCGACATTGGGATCAAGGAGCGTATTTTGGGTGTGGGCCGTAAAGTACCGGACACGCTTAACAGTCAGGCCAGGAACTAAACCTTCGCAAAGGGTTTGCAGGTTCAACCACTTGAATTGCGGCCACCGGTACTTCAGGGAACCGTAGTACAGGTTGAACCCGTCAATGTAGAAATTCACGGTGGGCATAAACAGATACGTTCCTCGCCTGAAAATGCGAAAGCCGCCTCACGGCGGCTTCGCGCCCTGCCACCGAAGCGGTCAGGGGGGGTATCTACACCTTACCCCGCAAAGCCCTTCACGTCAAATTTGATGATTATGGACGATCACTTTCCCACGGTGCTGCACATTGTCTTGACGGGATTACCGCGCTGCGCCGACATTGACCGGGCGCGCATTAGCAATGACGCCACGGCTATAGGAGAACCATGACCACCGCCGCCAGCATCGGCCAGAAGCTGTGGAACTACTGCGACGTGCTGCGCAACGCCGGCCTGTCCTACGGCGACTACCTGGAGCAGCTCACCTACCTCATCTTCCTCAAGATGATGCACGAGCGCACCCAGCCGCCACTATCGGTGCTCTCCGATCATCAGCCGCCACCCGTCCCCGTGGGCTGCGACTGGCCCAGCCTGCTGGCCCGCGACGGCGCGGAGCTGGACATCCACTACCGCTACATCCTGGAAACCCTGTCGTACCAGCCGGGCACGCTGGGTGTGATCTTCAGCAAGGCCCAGAGCCGCATCCAGGAGCCGGCCATGCTGACCCGGCTGGTGCATGACCTCATCGACAGCGAGAACTGGCACGGCCTCAGCGCCGACGTGAAGGGCGACGCCTACGAGTCGCTGCTGGAGCGCAACGCCCAGGACGTGAAGACCGGCGCCGGCCAGTACTTCACGCCGCGCCCGCTCATTGAAGCCATCGTGGACGTCATGCGCCCCGGGCCGGACACCACCATCTGCGATCCCGCCTGCGGCACCGGCGGGTTCCTGCTGGCTGCCCACGATTACATCGTCCAGCATCACCCGACCATGAACCGCGAGCAACTCGGCCACCTGCGGAACGACGCGCTGCACGGCTGGGAGATCGTGGACAGCGCGGCGCGCCTGGGCGTGATGAACCTGTACCTCCACGGCATCGGCGGCGACCGCACCAACATCATGGTGGACGACAGCCTGCGCTCGCCGCCCAGCGTCCACTACGACATGGTGCTGACCAACCCGCCCTTCGGCCGCACGTCCACGCTGACCTTCGTCAACGAGGAGGGCCGGACGGAGCGCCAGAGCCTGACGGTGGAGCGTCCCGACTTCTGGGCCACCACCAGCAACCGGCAGCTGAGCTTCCTGCAGCACGTCCGCACGCTGCTGCACACCACCGGCAGCGCGGCCATCGTGCTGCCCGACAACGTGCTGTTCGAGGGCGGCGCCGGCGAGACCGTCCGCCGCCGGATCCTCCACGAGTGCGACGTGCATACCCTGCTCCGGCTGCCCACCGGCGTGTTCTACGCCCAGGGGGTCAAGGCCAACGTGCTGTTCTTCGACCGCCGGCCGGCCAGCGAGACGCCGTGGACGCGGCACCTGTGGATCTACGACCTGCGCACCAACCAGCACTTCACGCTGAAGACCAACCCGCTGACCCGGGCACACCTGGACGATTTCGTGTCCTGCTACCGCGCCGACGACCGGACGCAGCGGGAGGAGTCCGAGCGGTTCCGGCGGTTCACCTACGACGAGTTGACCCAGCGGGACAAGGCCAACCTGGACATCTTCTGGCTCCGCGACGAGAGCCTGGAGGACTCCGAAAACCTGCCGCCGCCCGACCAGATCGCCGAGGAAATCATGGAAGACCTGCGGGCCGCGCTGGAACAGATGGAAGAGATCGCGGCGGATCTGGGCGCGAGCGGAGATTACACCAGCGCCATCGCCGACTTCGACTGAACCATTGAACTCGACCCCAAATAACGGGGGCTCTCACGTAGCGATTCCGGCGGCGCGGAAATCGGCTGTGTTGGTAGCAGGAGCCCCGGCACCGGGCGAGCC
This sequence comes from Dehalococcoidia bacterium, assembly GCA_022823505.1. Taxonomy (GTDB): domain Bacteria; phylum Chloroflexota; class Dehalococcoidia; order Lucifugimonadales; family UBA3495; genus Bin87. The sequence continues at coordinate 10,610 of JAJEIA010000064.1, read as the reverse complement.
AGCCGCCCACGATGGCGCCGGTCCGCCCAATCCCGCCCCAGCAGTGGACACAGACGGTCCGATCCGCGTCAAGGTGCCTGTCGATGGCGTCGAGCATTTCCGCAGCATATTCAGGCCATTCCGGTAAACCACCAGCGCGTCCCGGGAACCGTCGATGGCACGTTGACCCAATCAGGCCGGTATAGGAGTGAATGCTGGCAAAACCGTCGCGGCGTTCCCATCACGGCGGCGCCCCGGCATCCGGGACGCGGACGATAAGCAATCAAATCCTGCGCATCCTGTGGATCGATGTAAAACTACCCCTGCGGTTGCTCAAAGCGGGTACGCGTGAGGGTTCGCATGGCGGTGGGCGCGGGTGCAGCGCCGGTCAACCGGTTCACCCAATCCCAGGTGGTCGCGCCAGGGCGACCGGCAGCATCAATCCGGCATCAGCCAACGGGCGGTGATCGTCGAAGGCGACGCGGATGCGGTTGGAGCGCTCCGGTAATGGCATCTATTGAGTGCTCCTGGCCGACCCATTCATCCTTTCGGCGGATTGAGGCCTAAACCGCGCCCGCTTCCCGCAGCGCCGCCACTTCCGCGCCGCTATATCCCAGCAGCCCGGTCAGGACGGCTTCGGTATCCTGGCCCAGGGTTGGCGGCGGCGCGAAGTTATCGGGGCTGCCGGTCTTGATGGGGTTGCCGGCGGTGCGGTAGGCGCCGGCAACCGGATGGTCGATTTCCACCACCATGTCGCGCAGCTGCACCTGGGGGTCGGCCAGGGCCTCGCCAATGTTGTTGACCGGGCCGCCGGGCACATCGTACTTCAGCAGCAGTTGCTCCCACTCGGAGCGCGGCTTGGTCATAAAGCCTGCGGTCAGGGCTTCATCGAGCGCATCTCGGTTCTCGATGCGGGAGGGGGCGGTGATGAAGCGTGGGTCTTCATCCATGCCCCGCAGCGCTTCGATTTCGCCGGCCATCATGCGCAGGGTCTTCATGGCGAATTCCTGGCTGGCGCAGTGAATCTGCACGTATTTGCCGTCGGAGCATTGGTAGGCGCCCACGGGCAGGTTGGACGGATGGCTGGAGCCGATGGGCTGCGGCACCTCGCCGGACACGAGGTAGAACTGCCCCAGGTGGGCCTGCAGGGCAATCTGGACGTCCAGCAGGGAGATGTCCAGGTGGCGCCCCTCGCCGGTGCATCGCCGCCCGTACAACGCGGAGGCGATGCTCAGGGCGGCCACGTAGCCGCCGACCATGTCGCCCACCGGAAAGCCCATGAACACCGGCGGCTGGCCGGGGTTGCCGGTGACGCTCATCCCGCCGCCCATGGCCTGCACGATGCCGTCGAAGCCGGGCCGCTCGCGGTACGGCCCCTCCTGCCCGAAGGCCGACAGCGAGCAGGCGATGATGGACGGGTTGATTGCCCGCAACGATTCGTAGCCCAGTCCCAGGCGCTCCAGCACCGAGGGCCGGAATGCGTCCAACACCACGTCGGACACCGCTACGAGCCGGCGGCAGACTTCCCGGCCCTCCGGCGTTCGCAGGTCTATGGTTACGCTCTTCTTGTTGCGGTTGAAGTTCAGGTAATAGGCGCTCTCGCCGCCGAGGAAGTGGGGGCCGATGCGCCGCGACATATCCCCCACGCCGGGCTGCTCGATCTTGATTATCTCAGCGCCCAGATCGCCCAGCGTCCGCGCCGCCATCGGACCGGCGATAGCCTGCGACATTTCGAGGATGCGGACACCCTGCATCGGAGGCGTCATATTCTCCTGCCCATCTTGACTGCCCCGCGGCCTATTCCGTGGACAGGAGGGCTGCCAGATCTCGCACGTCCTCCATTTCGTCCAGCGATTCGATGGCGGCGATGATTTGCTGCTGGCGTTCCGGGCTGATGACGGCTGCGGTGAGGACGGCGAACTTCTCCTTCATTTCGGCCCACGACAGGGCATTCTCCGGGTCGCCCTTGGGGTATAGGATGTCGCTGCGCAGGCGACGTCCGTCGGCGGTGGAGACCTCAGCCCAGGCGCGCCACTCGCGGGGGAAGTGGGCGTCCAACTCCGGGTCGGTCACACACTTCACCCGCGGCAGGATTCGGCTTATCTCCGGGCGGTCAGGCACCCCGTCGGCGTATTCCTCCAGCGACGCGCGGCCATAGGCCAGGGCCACCGCCGCGCCGAAGGGCATGGAGAACTGCATATCCACGACCGTCCTGGGGTTGACCTTGTCCTCTTCCGGAGACGCTATCACATTGAAACCGCCGCTGAGTACTCCGATGGTCACTTCCTCGACGTCATCGGCCTCCAGACCGTGGGTGTTGCGGATGTCGATCAGGCAGTCTATGGGTCCCTGCTTGTAACGGCAGCAGGCATGGGGCTTGATTGCCGTCCGGGTAATCAGATATTCGTCCCCCAGGTCTTGCAGCACCAGCGACAGGTCGGGGTTGCCGGAATAGGCCTGCAGGAATCCGTCGCGCCCCTCGAGGATGGTGGTGGGTCCGGTGTAGCCGGAGCGGGCCAGCAGGGCCGCCCAGGTACCGCTGTGCGACGCCCAGCCGGGATGCAATCGCTTGGTCCAGGCGCCCTGCGCCAGGAATTCCATGCTGCCGGCGGTCTGGCTGCCCGCGATGCCCAGGGCGTGGATGAAGTCGTCGCCCTGCAGCCCCAGCAGCCGACCGGCCACCACAGCAGCGCCGAAAGCCCCGCAGGTGCCGGTGGGATGGAAGCCTCGCCCGTAATGCTCGGCCGGCTGCAATGCCCGGCCCAGCCGCACGATGACGTCGTACCCCGCAACCACGGCCGCGATGAAGTCCTTGCCCGATACATGGGCCAGGTCGGCCATCGAAAGGGCGGTGGGAAAGGCCACCACGCCCGGATGCAGCGACGCCTCGTTGTTCACGTCGTCCATCTCTATGCTGTGATAGGCGGTGCCGTTGGCCATCGATGCGTACTCTGGCAGCACTCGATGGGGCGTACCCACGATCACCGACGGCCCGGGGCGGTCCAGCCGCCGCAGCGCATCAACGACGGCGCGCGCCGAGCCGGTGGTGGAGCCGTTGAGCGTAACCGCGGCGAAGTCCAGGCACAGGTACTTGGCCCAGTCGATCACCTCCGGCGACAGGTCCTCGTACTCAAGCGCTTGCGTGAAGCTGCCCAGGGCGCGGGTCATGCCGGTTTCGTTGTTGTTCTGAACCATGGCTGAGGACCTCCATCAAGCATTGCAACGACGGTTCTCAAAATACTATTCGTCGTGCCCGAGCATTTCGAAATAGGGCAATATCCTCGTCAAATCCAGCCCGCCTACAACCCCGACTCGTACAGGAAGTCGCCGGTGGGGTAGTTGTTGAGCAGATGGCGGGCGATGACCAGGCGTTGGATCTCGTTGGTTCCCTCGCCGATCATCATCAGCGGGGCGTCGCGGAAGTGGCGCTCCAGCGTCAGGTCCTGGGTGTAGCCGTAGCCTCCGTGGATGCGCATGGCGTCGATGGCGACCTGCATGCACATCTCGCTGGCGAACAGCTTGGCCATTCCCGCCTCCATGTCGGCACGCTCGCCCCGGTCCTTCTTCTCGGCGGCGTGGAGCACCATCAGGTGGGCCGCCTGGATCTGGGTCACCATGTTGGCCAGCATGATCTGCACGCTCTGGTGTTCTCCGATGGGCTTGCCGAAGGTCTGGCGCTGCTTGGCGTATAGCGTGGATTCTTCCAGCGCGGCCCGCGCCACACCCAGGCAGCGGGCGGCGACGTTGATGCGGCCCAGCTCCAGCCCGCTCATTATCTGGTAGAACCCCCTGCCCTCCTCGCCGCCGACCAGGTTCCCGCCGGATACGCGGTAGTCCTCGAAGGACAGTTCGCTGGTATCCACGCCCTTGTATCCCAGCTTCGGTATGTCCCGTACCACGTTGAAGCCCGGCCCCTTCTCGGCGATGAAGATGCTGATGCCGCGCCGGGGCGGGTCGGCGCTCGGATCGGTCTTGGTGACCAGGGCGAAGGTGTTGCCGTGGCGCCCGTTGGTAATCAGGCTCTTCGCCCCGTTTACCACGTACTCGTCACCTTCGCGGACGGCGCGAGTCTCGATGGCCTGGACGTCGCTGCCCGCGTTGGGCTCGGTGATGCAGATGCCGCCCCGCTTCTCGCCGGTCGCCATCAGGGGCAGGAATCGCTCCTTCTGCTCCGGTGTTCCGTGGGTCGTGACCATGTAGGCCATGATGAGATGGGAGTTCAGTATCCCGCTCAGGCTCATCCATCCCCGGCAGATTTCCTCGATGACCAGGGCGTAGGACGTGACATCCAGCTCAAGCCCGCCGTACTCTTCGGGGATCACCGCGCCGAACAGGCCCAGCTCCTTCATCCGCTCCACCAGCTCGAAGGGGTACTCGTCGGCGTGTTCCATTTTCTGCGCGACGGGTTGGACTTCCCGGCGGACAAACTCTCTGATCGTGGCGACCATGCCGCGCTGCGCTTCAGTCAATTGAGGCAAAACCGCTCCTGGAACCGGACTGATTTCGTGACGGGATTTTAGCACGCGCCGGGCGCAGCCAAGTTTGACACCCCGGGGGCGGCGCACTAGACTCGCCCGCAACCGCGCTGCCTGACGCTGATCGGCAAGTTTTCTACTATGAAATGATGGCAGACGCGTCCGCTTTCGCCTCCCAAATGCTCAACACAGTGAGGTATCGCAATGCCGGACAAGCCAGAATACCTAGACCTGCTCAACGACATTCGCCTGCAGGAGCACCGGGCCGGAGTCTACCTCAAGGCGTGGGCCGACAAGACCGAGCATCCGGGGCTGAAGGCCTGCCTTTCCATGGTGGCCGAGCGCGAGACCAGCCACGGGGACATCTTCGACCGGCGCATTCGTGAGTTGGGCGGCACCCCCGAGGACAAGGACGACGCCCTGTTCGCCGAGCGGCTGCGCGTGGCCGGCTCCGAAATGACCGACAAGGAAAAGATCGTCTGGATGCGCGAAGCCCAATCTCGCGTAACCCTGCCCAACGTGCGCCAGCGCTATGAGGCCGCCTCGGTTGATGAGTCGGTCGACCAGCTGACGCGTTCTCTGATCAAGTGGTTCACCGAGGTGGAGGACGACTCCGGCGCCTCCATGCGGGCGGTGTACGCCGAGATCGAACGGGAGGACTGACCGGATGCAATTCGGAGCCTTCTTCGTGGGCCAGCGCCCCCTGCTGCACGAGCAATACGCCGACGAGAGCAAGGTCAACCCCAACCCGGTCAGCCGCACCGACGTCGAGGTCTACGAGGACATTCTGCGCGGCGCGGAATTGGCGGAGGAACTGGGCTTCGACTCGGTGTGGATCGCCGAGCACGCTTTCAGCGAACACAGCATCATCAGCTCGCCCCACAGCCTGCTGGCCGCCATCGCCGCCAAAACCAGGCGCGTCAAGGTGGGCGTGGCCTGCACCATAGTGCCGTGGCACGCTCCACTGCGGCTGGCGCAGGACCTGGCCACGCTGGACATCATCAGCCAGGGACGCCTGATTGTCGGGGCCGGCCGCGGCTACCAGAAGCGGGAGTTCGACATCTACGGCCTGGACATCGCCGAATCCCGCGACCGTTTCATCGAGGGCATGGACATCGCCATCAGGTCGTGGACGGAGGACACCTTCTCCTACGACGGCGACTATTTCAGCTTCCCGGAAGTGCGGGTCATTCCCAAGCCGGTGCAGCAACCGCATCCGCCCATATTCATGGCGGTCACTCACAGCCCGGACTCGGTGGAGATTGCCGTCCGCAACCGCTGGGGGTTGTTCACCGTGGGCAGCAGTTTCTTCCCTGCTTCGCCGGACTCTGACCAGAACCTGATTAACCTCTACCGCCGGCGGATGCTGGAAGAGGGGACGGCGCCCGACGACATCGAGGTCGCCGCCGTCCGCAACGTTTATGTGGCTCCCACCGACGAGGAAGCCATCGAACTGCTCGTGCCGCGCCTGCAATGGGCTGGCGACATGGGGGACTTCCTGCGCCGCCCGCTCTCCGACGTTGTGCGGGCTTCAGGGGTGCGTGGCTATGAGCACTACGTCCAGGACCCCTTTATCGAGCCGGACCTGGTGGCCGAGCGGGGCAAGGAAGGCATGGCAGCCATCGGCAGCCCCGACAAGGTCACGGCAGCCATCAGGGAACTGGAAGAGAACCACGTCACCCACTTCATCAGCTACCTGGACGCCGGGGGTCTGTCCTACGACCAGGTGTCCGGCTCGCTGCAGCTGTTCGCGGAAAAAGTGATGCCCAACTTCCGCTGAGCCGTCGCAAAACTGGTTGGTCATAGCTACACGATTATCGTCAACCTATCCTGAAGATCCGCTACGGGCGAGCCGCCGCCCCAACAGATCAGGACGGCTCGGCCCAAGGCTCCGACCCGGGGAAACCGATCTGGTCCCTGCTCAAGCCGCCCCACGGGCAGCCTGAACCGGATTGGGACTGGGTCTTCGCTTCCCCGTCCGATGCTGCGCTGCAAGCGCCGGTCTCCGCTCCCGTGGCTTCTGAAGACGGTCAGCAGTTGTTCAGCTGAGGCAGCCAGGCTGCTGATGTAGTAGCGGGGTTGGCTGGCGTCGTCCGCTGTGGCAGTGCGGTGGCCCACCACTCTGACGGCGGCCCACAGTCGCGGCCATTGCTCCGGCCGTCCCCGCCAGCATTTCTCCTGACCACGCGGCGCACAGGGTCAGGTACCGGCGATGCCCGTTGATCCAGTCGGCCGATGGTTCCTCACAAACACCGCTCCGCCTCGGAACGGATGTAGTCCCGGAACTCCCGGGGCAACCCGGCTGCCTCGGCGGCCTGCGCGTTTTCCCGGATGCGCTCTGGACGGGACGTCGTGGGTATGGCCGAACTCACCCGGCGGTCGGAAATCACCCAGGCCAGCAGGGCCTGCGCCCAGGTGTTGATGCCGTAGTCCCGCAGCGGCGTGAGGTCGGGCTGATGCTTCAGGTCCAGGACGTAGCGGCCCTTCTGCAACGGCTCCATCACCAGGACACCGGTGCCCAGTTCCTCAGCCAGGGGCAACAATTCGTCTTCGACAGTGCGGTTCATCACGTTATAGGGGATCTGGACCGTGTCCACTCGACCCTGGCGCATCAGGTCCATGATGGTGGGATAGGCATCAGGCACCATGGCAGACACGCCCACCATGCCGATCCTGCCCTCGCCCTTGAGCCGCTCCAGGGTGGGGAGGTGAGTCTGCCAGTCGATCATGTTGTGGACTTGGAAGAGGTCAATGTAGTCGGTCTGCAGCAGTTCGAAGGAACGGGCAATTTGAGCCTCGCCAGCCTCCTGGCCCTCGGTGCGCACCTTGGTGGCGATGTAGAACCGGTCCCGACGGTCCTCAGTGATCTCGCCCAGGACCTGCTCCGCGTTGCCGTACCAGGCGGCGGTGTCGATCAGGTTTACGTCGCTGTCCAGGCAGTTATCCACGATCTGCCTTCGGACGGCGATCTCATCCTGGCCGGTAACATCGAAAGTCCGTAGGGTTCCCAGGCCAATGACCGAAACGTCCAGGTTGCCAAGTTTGCGGTATTCCATCTCTGTTGACCTCGCCCAGGTGCTTGATGCAAACGTGTACACGGGGGATGCCCGTGATTTCCCCCAGCGGTTGTACCACTTACCACGCCAGCCCGACCAGTCCCAAACGTGGCCAATGCCCCAGCATCAGCCCTGGATCGGTTCCCGTCCACATTGACGGAAAGCGAGTATGCGCGAGGCGTGACCGGCTCTGGACGGACACGCGCCAGCGGAGTATCTTGCGGCTTGGTACCCCGGTGCTGAGGGCTCAGCAACATGATCCAGACTGACAACATGGATCGGATATACGAGGTTGAATGATGCCTGAACTCCATGAGCTTTCGGTGGTGGAAGCCGCCGCGCAGATTCGCGAGGGAACCCTGTCGCCGGTGGCGCTGGCCGAGTCACTGCTGGCCCGCATCGACGCGCTGGACGGCGACCTGCGGGCCTGGGTCACCATCGACCGTGACGCCGTGCTGTCGACGGCCCGGGAGCGGGAGGCCGAGGTGCAACGCGGCGACCCGCTGGGACCCATCCACGGCGTGCCGGTGGGCCTGAAGGACATCTTTTTCACCGAGGGTATGCTCACCGCCTGCGGCTCGAAGGTCTACTCCGACTTCGTGCCCGATTTCGACGCGACCTCGGTGGCGAAGATAAAGGCGGCCGGTGGCATCATCCTGGGCAAGGCGGTCACCACCGAATTTGCCTCCTCCGACCCGTCTCCCACGCGGAACCCGTGGAACCTGGAGCACACCCCCGGCGGTTCCAGCAGCGGGTCATCGGCGGCGGTGGCGGCGCGGATGGTTCCGGCCGCCCTGGGCTCGCAGACCGGCGGGTCGACGTGCCGGCCGGCGGCGTACAACGGCATCGTCGGGTTGAAGCCCACCTACGGGCGCATCTCGCGGTACGGGGTGGCCCCGTTGAGCTGGTCGCTGGACCACGTGGGCATCCTGACCCGTACCGTGGCTGACGCCGCGCTGATGCTGACCGTGCTGAGTGGCGAGGACGACAACGATCCCGGCACCCTGCGCGAGCCGGTGCCCGACTTCACCGCGCAGATGGTGGAACATGACCGGCCGCCGCGCATCGGGCTGGTACGGCAATACTTCCAGAACTATGCCACGCCGGAGATGTGGGCGCACACCGAGGAAATCGCGAACCGGCTGGCGGAGGCCGGCGCCGAGGTCGAGGAAATATCGTTGCCGGACAGCTTCGCCGTGGTGCACAGCTTCCAGCGGATCGTGTCGAACGTCGAGTGCGCGGGAATACACGAGGCCAATCACCGCACACGCGCCGCAGACTACGGCCCGCGCATCCGCGCCGGCATGGAGATGGGCATGATCATGCCCACGTCGGCGTACCTGAAGGCCCAGCGGCTGCGGCGGCAGTTCCGCGCCGACCTGAGCGAGATGGCCTCCAAGGTGGACGTTGTGATGACGCCGGCCATGCCGGCGCCGGCTCCCCGCGACCTGAACACCACCGGTGATGCGGCGTTCCAGGCGCCGTGGTCGGCGGCGGGGCTGCCGACGGTGGTGGTCTCAACGGGCCTGAGCGAACTGGGCCTGCCCATGGCGGTACAGTTCGGCGGTCCGTGGGCCCAGGAGGGCCGGGTCCTGGGCGCGGCGCAGTGGTGCGAGCGGATTGCCGGGTTGAACCAGGCGCCGCCCATCGGTTGACATCGTCGCTCGCTAGACGAACGGCTGCTTGGCCCAACCCTCGTCGAAGGTCGTGTGGAAGAAGGGGGCCGACTTCTTGCTTTTGTACATCCACCTGCCTTCGACCCGCACGTATTCTTCCTCGTCGAGACCGGCCCGCCACATCGCCTTGCCCGTGTCTCCCACGGTGCACGGCATGAACAGGTACCACCGAGCCCGCGCCGTATCCCCCGTAACCTCGATCTGCGGGTTCAGCCCGTAGTGCAAGGCAAAGACGAAGTGGCCGGAAATTCCGCGAAAGAACTCGCGAATCGCCTCCCTGCCCTCGTGTTTCCCCATGCCCTGGCTTTCCCAGGTGGCGTCCTCAACAAACAAGGCGGCCAGCCGGTCCGCGTCATAGTTGTCGTCGCAGGCGGCGGCGTATTCGGACTTGAGGTTGCGCAGCGCCTCAACATCCTCCAGGTGGCGAACCCTGTCCCGCAGTTCCTCCACGACCGCTAACAAGTCGGCTGCTTGATCGGTTGACATGCGAATACCTCGTGTTGTCTCGCGCGAATTTTGTAGAATTCCAAGCCGAAATGGGCTTTGGCACGCGGACAGGGTTCCCGATTACGGTCTGCTGCCAGAGCAGCGTCGGCTACTGATTGGCCAGGGGGATGGTGCAGGTGACGCAGGGCTCGTCGCCGTGCGTGGCGGTGGTGTGGCCCTGGCCGGTGATGTCCTCCACCAGTCGAGCGTCGCCGGGGCCGAAGACGTGCTTGGACCCGTCGCCCAAGCCGATCTCCAGCTGACCGGACAGGACTATGACGAACTGGCGGCGCGGTGCCGTGTGCCAGTCGGAGAAGCGGCCGGCCGGGGCTTCACTGAAGCTGATGGTGGTGACATCCCGGGCACTCTTCCAATCAGGCGTCTGGTCAAGGTCGATGGCCTCAATGTGGGACTGGCCGTCGTCGCCAGAGTAAAGTCTGAAGGTTCCCATATTGTTCCTCCGTGTTTTGGTCTGTGAGGGATAGGGTCAGGCCGCAGCTGAAGTCTGCAGGGCTTCGACCCTGGCGACGAACTCCAGCAGGTGCGCGGCGTAGAAAGTTGACTTCATGTGGTAGCGGTTGGTGGCGGCGATGCCGGGAAAAGTGTTGTCGTGCTGACCGATGACCGCCCATTCCTCGTGGGTCCACGCCGACGGGAGAAGCTCGGCGCGGGGCACCAGTCGCTTGACGTTTTCCGCGGCGGACTTGTGATGGACGTCGTCGGGCGTGTTGCCCTCGATGTGAAACGCCGCGGACATTGAGCCAGTGATCGCCAAGGACTATGTACCACCTTGGGCGCGTGGCGATTTTGATCAATATCAGTTTGTGGTTGCCCGGTCAATCACCTCCTTTCGCGCCCAGCAAAGTGCGGTGTGGCGACAGTCGTTCCCGATAGCTGGTGCCTTCGATCACGATCTGGTAGCTGGCGTTGGCCAACCG
>JAJEIA010000019.1 GCA_022823505.1 Dehalococcoidia bacterium | reverse complement strand
GGTGAAGGTGACCGTGTTTGTGACCAACATTGCGGAGCACTTCTCCGCCATTCACGAGGTGCGCGCCGAATTCTTCAAGTCGGACTACCCGGCCAGCACTTTGGTCGAGATCAGCCGCCTCGTCGACCCCGACATGCTTATTGAAATCGAAGCGATTGCCGTCGTCCAGTAGCCCGGCTCGCGACCAAAACGCAGGGGCAGGTTTCAAACCAGCCCCCCGGTGCTAACGACCTTAATTCAAGCGCTATCGGGAGCCACGGCAAAAGTGTAGCGGCGCACAGCCGTGCGCCCCGCTTCAGTTGACGAGTGTCTCCGAGGCTTAGCGGCTCTGCGCTGCGGCCACGCCGTCCGGCACCAAATCGGTTTCCCACGGGCCGGGGAAGTTGCACTGCGGCCGGCCCCCGCTCATGAACAGGTTTTCCTGCCGGTGCCACTCCTCTCGCGGCGTCTCGTAGTAGACCTCGATGCCGTTGCCATCCGGGTTCTTGATGTAGATGCCCAGCGACAGGCCGTGGTTCGACACCCGCTGGATGGGCCAGGGTGACGGGCAAAAGTAGCCCAGCATTGGCCACCAAGCGATGATCGTCGAAGGCAACGTGGATGCGGTCTGACTGCTCGCGTGGTAGCATCCGATGGGTGCTCCTTGTTTCGGGTTGGTTTTGTGTTTCAAAAACCATTATCCCCGAAGCCGGGAGCACTTTCTCATCCCTTCAGCGAGCCGCCACACTCATCCTTTCGGTGGATTGGGGTTTAGCCAACGCCTTTTGCCACCGCGATTACACGAGCGGCGGTGGGTCGGTGGGCGTTGGCATTTACGACGACCGCCTGGAAATTACCTCAATCGGCACACTGCACTTTGGCCTGACGCCGGAATTGCTTTTCCTATCACACGAATCGCGGCCCTGGAATCCACTGATTGCAAATGCGTTCTATCGGCGTGGGATCATTGAACAGTGGGGACGGGGAACGATTAAGATGGCGCAGCTAACCACCGCCGCCGGCCTGCCCCATCCGGAAATTGAAGACGGCTTCGACTCCGTTACCGTCCGCTTCCGCCCCAGCCGCTATGTGCCACCACTTCGGGTGGAGCATGACCTTACCGAGCGGCAGAGAGGCATACTTGCGTTGCTGAACGCATCTGGCACCGGATTAGCACTGCGGGAAATCCTCCCCCGGCTTGAGGACGATGTTGACAGGCGACAAGTGCAACGGGACTTGGCGACCCTGAAGGAACTGAATCTGGTCACGATCTCCGGTCAAGGTCGGGCTACTCGATGGCAACTCGTCTGAGTCGCAATTAATGTCGCATTTGTCGCAATTAATGTCGCATTTGTCGCAATTACGGTGCAATTAACGCTCCAAGCAGGTCCAATCAGGGATCACCGGCCCCGGCGGGAATAGCCGGCCGCTCCCGGTGCCACTCCGTTGCCTGCTGGTAGGTGTGGGCGATGTTCAGCAGCCGGCCCTCCGACAGGTGGGGGCCGATTAGCTGGAGGCCCACCGGCAGACCCTGATCGGTATTGGAACGCACGAAGCCGCAGGGGACGGACATGGCGGGCAGGCCGGCCATGTTGACGGGCAGGGTGTAGACGTCCACCAGGTACATGCGGACCGGGTCGTCGGTGCGGTCGCCGATGGGGAAGGCAACCACCGGAGAGACCGGTGCGGCCAGGGCATCGACCTCCTGGAAGACGCGGGCGAAGTCCTGCCGGATCAGGGTGCGCACCTGCTGGGCCTTGTGGTAGTAGGCGTCGTAGTAGCCGGAGGACAGGGCGAAGGCGCCCAGCATGATGCGGCGCTTGACCTCAGGGCCGAAGCCGTGCTGGCGGGTGCGCTCCATTGCCTCCCACATGTCACCGTCGCCCCGGCCGTCGCCTTGATAAGAGTACCCGTACTTGACGCCGTCGTAGCGGGCCAGGTTCGCGGAGCACTCGGACGGGGCGATGATGTAGTAGCAGGCCAGGGCGTGCTCGGTGGTGGGCAGGGAGACCTCGCGGATCTCAGCGCCCAGGGCCGCCAGCCGGTCGATGGCGGTGGTCACGGCGGCGCGGACGCCTTCGTCCATGCCCTCGGCGAAGTATTCACTCGGTACGCCCAGGCGCAGGCCGGAGATGTCGCCGGTGAGGGCGGCCGAGTAGTCCGGCGTCGGATCGGGCAGCGATGTGGCGTCGCGGGGGTCGTGGCCGGCGATGGCTCGCAGGATCATGGCGCAGTCGGCGGCGTCGCGGGCGATGGGGCCGACCTGATCCAGCGACGAGGCGTAGGCCACCAGTCCGTACCGGCTGACCCGCCCGTAGGTGGGCTTCAGGCCGGTTACCCCGCAGAACGATGCCGGCTGGCGGATGCTGCCCCCGGTGTCGGTGCCGAGGGCAAAGGGAGCCGCGCCGGCCGCCACCGCCGCCGCCGAGCCGCCGCTGCTGCCGCCGGGAACGCGCCCAGTGTCCCAGGGGTTGCGGGTGGGGAAGAAGGCGGAGTTCTCGGTGGACGACCCCATGCCGAACTCGTCCATGTTGCCCTTGCCCAGCAGGACGGCGCCCTGCTCACGGAGTCGGGCCACCGCGGTGGCATCGTACACGGGGACGTACCCCGCCAGCATCTCGGAGGCGCAGGTGGTGGCGACGCCGTTGGTGCAGAGCAGGTCCTTGATCTGCATGGGCACGCCGGTAAGAGGCGCGGCGTCCCCTGCCGCAATGCGCCGGTCGGCGTCGGCGGCCTGCTGGCGCGCGGCGTCGGCCGTGACGGTGATGTAGGACGATATCCGGTCGTCGACCTCCGCGATGCGCTCCAAGCACGACTCGGTCAACTCGACGCTGCTGATTTGGCGGTCGGCAAGAAGGCGGGATGCTTCGGTGACGGACAGTTGCCAGAGGGGGGATGCGCTGGTATCGCTCACGGGATCACTCCTCCAGCACGGCGCGGACCTGGAAGAAATCACCACGCCGGCGGGGAGCGTTGCGGAGGGTGTCCTCAGCATCGAGGCTGTCGGCCGGCTCATCGTCGCGCAGCACGGTGTCCAGGCCGGCGACGTGAGCGGTGGGTTCGACGCCGGTGGTATCCAGGGACTGCAGGACCTCAAACTGGTCGAGGATGTCGGATAGCTGGCGGGCGAACGCCTCTTTCTCAGCGTCGGTGAGGGCGATGCGGGCGAGGGCTGCGATGTGTTCTACCTGTTCTCGATCAATGGGCATGGTGTGTCTATGGCTCCATTTCCCAGGGAACGTTTGGCGCTGGTTTGAAACGATTTCGAAAATACCACGAGGCTCCCATATGCTGTGAATCGACAATCCTCCACAGCAGGGAACCTCGTGAACATTGCCGATTCTATCACCGAACCGTTCTGCAAAATAGACGACGCCCGGCGCGAGGCTGCCCGCCGCAGCCAGACGAGGAGTTTCGTCCCGCCCTCCGTGGCAACATCCCTCGCCGATACTTCCACCCCGACGCGCCGCGGGACGGCCAGCCCCTTGAATGGGCTGACGGATCGGGGACATGGGGTAAGATGTAGTCGTCTGCGTGGCGCCCGGTCCGACGGCTCGATCTGCTACACTGCGATCCACGCTTCCGTCGATCATGCTCACAGGCGGGAGGATACGGAGGCTGAAGCCCGGGTTGACACAGTAAATACCAAGGCAATCCATCCGAATCATAAACCGCAAAGATGCAAAGCCAGAGTAGCGGCTCAGGACGCGACCGGCAGATTGGATGAACAGCGCCGAGGAGTTTCGCGCCGCGCTCCGCGGCACAATCCCCTGCCAGTATCTCTACCCCGACGCGCCGTGGGACCGGACAGCCCCAAAAGTAGTGAACAACATGACCGCACAGCTCGAAATAACTCCGGAAGCCGCCCAGTTCATCCGGCACAAGGGGGGTCAGGCCGTCGTTGACCTGATCTGCTGGAAGGGTTGAAGCGGCGAAGCCGTCGAGGTATCGGTCGATACCAACGTACATCGGCGCCGCAGCCTGGATACCTACGACCCCGCCAGCCAGGATGACATCACCCTGTACCTGGCGCCGGGCATCGCGGAGTACGCTCAGCAGGTCAACCTGTCAATGAGCCGGTTCCTGCTCTTCCGAAACCTGAAGGCCACCATCGTGCTGCCTCACGGCATCACGCTGGGGCGACGCGCCTCGCTCGTTTAGCTCTCAATCGCCGGCAGCATATCCGCCACCGCGCAGGCGAAGCCGGGCAGGTAGTCCTCGCCGTCCACGGTGTCGGCCTCGGTGAGCGTCACCGGGGGAGCGCCCGCCGTGTGGACCGTTAGCATGCGGGCGTCGATGTCGATGACCCAGACGGCCTTCCCGCCGGCGCCCATGTACTCGCCTATCTTTTGCCGTATTTCCGCTGGCGTGTTGCTCTCGGAAAGTATCTCAACCGCCAGGTCCGGCGCGCCGTCGTAGAGCATTCCGACCAGGTCCGGCCGGTTCAATCGGGCATTGGAAACAAAGGAAACGTCGGGCATTCGCGATGTGGCCGGCGAGTCGGATCCCGTCACGTACCCCCGGTTGCTCAGGTACACCCGGCCCAATCCATTGGGGAACACGTGCGACGACAAGCGCCAGTTGACCAGAGAGCCGGTATGTTCGTGTTCTTCCGACGCTACCATCAGCTCGACCAGGACTCCTTTCACCAACTCGTAGCGCGGATGCTTCGGCAGGGCCGCGTACTCTTCCAGCGTCACGGGCGGTGCGGAGGTGATGTCTTGCGTCGTCACGTTGGAGCCTCCGTATATTGGCCGCCGGTCATCATGAGCGTAGCCGGGGCAGCATATCCGCCACCAGGCAGGTGAAACCGGGTGGGTAGTCGCCGCCCTCCACCGTGTCGGCGTCGGTGAGAACCAACGGCTGCGCATTGGATGTGTGCACCGTCAGTGTGCGCCCGTCGATGTCGATGACGCAGACGGCCCTGCCGCCGGCATCCAGGTATTCTCTGATCTTTTGGGCTATTTCTGCCAGCGTATTGCTGTCGGACAGGATTTCCACAGCGAGGTCCGGCGCACCGTTGTAGAGCTTTCCCGCCAGGTCGGGTTGCGCCAGCCGTGCGTTGGACACGAACGAAACGTCGGGCATCCGTGACGTGGCCGGAGAATCCGGCCCAGTAACGTACCCCCGGTTGCCGGTGTACACCTTGCCCAAGCGATTGGGATAGACATGATGCACCAAGTTCGCGGTATTTAGAGCCGCCGCTTCTTCGTGTTCTTCCGACGCAACCATCAGTTCAATCAGGACTCCTTTCACCAACTCGTAGCGCGGGTGCTTGGGCAGCGCGGCGTATTCCTCCAGCGTCACGGGCGGGGCGGAGGTGATGTCTTGCGTCGTCATGATGGACCTCCATGCTCAGGCTGATCGCCTACCGCGCGTAGCGATAGCCGCCGGCCGGCGTGCGCGCGCAGTTGAGCCGGCGGTTCAGGTGCAGCCCTTCCAGAATGAACTCCACCGCCGAGGCCACAACCTCCGGCCGCTTGTCCTCGCCGACCAGCGCGGATACGGCAGCGGGCAGGCCTTCGATGTTGCTGAGCGCTGAGGCGTAGGCGCCGGCCGGAACGTCGCTGCCCGTTTCCACCGCATTGCCGAGATCGAACGCCGTTACGATGTCGTCCAGTTCGTCCACGTTGCAGTAGCGGCCGAAGATGCCCAGCGTGGCCCGCTTGGTCAGGTCCTCCACCAGCCGGTCCTCGCGGCCCTCGCCAAAGGTCTCCAGCTCAATTTTGCCGCCGAGGGATGCGACGAGATAGGGCAGGTCGCTGATGCGCGGGCAGGCGATTCCCTCCCCCAGCCGGATGCTGCGCCGCAGCGCGTTGCTGATCAGCGTTTCGTAGTTGGCGATGGAGACGCGCACGCTCACGCCCGAACGCTGGTTAATCTCGTTGCTGGAGCGGGCCCGCGCCGTCACCTCGGCGATGATGTCCGTCATGAACTGGGGAACCACCACTCGGTCCTCGTCGGGGAAGCGGTTGCGTTCCTGGTCCATGATGGCGATCTCTTCGTCGAGCGACTGAGGATAGTGGGTGTGTATCTGCGCGCCGTAGCGGTCCTTCAGTGGCGTGACGATGCGGCCGCGGTTGGTGTAGTCCTCCGGGTTGGCCGTGGCGACCACAAAAACGTCCAGGGGCATCCGGATGCGGTAGCCCTTGATCTGCACGTCGCGCTCTTCCATCAGGTTGAACAGACCCACCTGGATCCGCTCGGCCAGGTCGGGCAGCTCGTTGATGCAGAAAATGCCCCGGTTGGTGCGCGGCACCAGGCCATAGTGGATGGCGGACTCGTCCGACAGGTGCCGGCCCTCGGCCACCTTGATGGGGTCGATCTCGCCGATGAGGTCGGCGATGGAGATGTCGGGCGTGGCCAGCTTTTCGGAGTAGCGCAGGTCCCGGCCGATCCACGCCACGGGAGTGTCGTCGCCCATGTCGGCCACCATCTGCCTGGCGTCGGGACTCAGCGGGTGGTATGGGTCGTCGTTCAGCTCGCTGCCGGCGATGACCGGCAGATACTCGTCCAGCAGGTTGACCATCTCACGGATCAACCGGGTTTTGGCCTGCCCGCGTTCGCCCAGCAGGATGATGTCCTGCCCCGCCAGGATGGCGTTTTCCAGCTGTGGAATGACCGTCTGGTCGAAGCCGATGATGCCGGGGAAGACCGGCTCCTCGGCGCGTATCTTGGCGATCAGGTTGCGGCGAATCTCCTCGCGCACCGACGTTGATTGGTAGCCGCTATCGCGGAGTTCGCCGATGGTGGCGGGCAAAGCGTTATTCGTGGACATGGAATCAGGCCGTCCTTTGATCAGGGTAGGGGTCTGCCGGCAGTATAGCAAAACGGCTGCTTCCTCACCGTCGCGGCCTTCCATGTGCTACCATCATAGGACACGGTGAAACGATCATGCTGCGCTTCCTCTGGCCCATCCTTTTGATGTTCGGCCCCCAGCTGGGGCCGCGCATAGTCAAGTTCGTGCGCGCCCTGTACCGATTGCATCGCGATTCTCGCGTCAACCTGCTGATCAAGTTGCTGATTCCGTTGGCGATTATCTACGCGATATTCCCCGTCGACCTGGTGCGTGACCGCATGCCCTACGGGCTGGGCCGCTACGATGACATCATCATCCTCGGGCTGGCGGTCTGGCTGTTCTGGAACCTGTGTCCCCGGGCCGTCGTCCGCGAGCACATGGGCGAACCGCCGCCCCCCCGGCCCGAAGACCGCGACCCCGACAGCGTGGTGGATGGAGAGGCCCGCCCCACCGACGATGACGAGCGCGGCAGTTGATCATCCTCAGTCTCGAACAATATTGACTCCACAGCAGGGGCGAATGATTATTCGCCCCTGCGTTTTAGTCGTGCCTCCCAGCGTTCAGGATGCGTTATGTCCCAGTCACTTCAGCTACACGACCGTACCGCTTCCGCACTGGATGAAGGCGTTTCGCTGTACGTGCACGTGCCGTTCTGCCTCAGCAAGTGCCCGTACTGCGACTTCAACACCTACCAGGGTATCGAACCGCAGTTCGGCGACTTTCTGACCGCCGTCCTGCACGAGATCACCACCTGGTCCGTCGTCCTCGGACGGCCAACCGTCAACACCGTTTTCCTGGGCGGCGGCACGCCGTCCTACCTGCCCGACGGTGACGTGGCCCGCATCCTGGATACGATTGCCCGCAACTACGACGTACGCATCGATGCCGAGATTACCGCCGAGTGCAATCCCAACGACCTCACGCCCGAGAAGTGCGCCGAACTCCGCGCCGCCGGCATCAACCGGGTGAGCATCGGTGTTCAGAGCATGGACAACGGCCTGCTGGCGATGCTGGGCCGACGCCACGACGCCGACGAGGCCGCGCAGGCGCTGGAGCGCTGCCGCCGGGCCGGTTTCGACAACGTGAACCTGGACCTCATGTACGGCCTGCCGCGGCAGTCGTTGGACCAATGGCGAGACACCGTGGCACGGGTCGTCGCACTGGCTCCGGAGCACATGTCCCTATATTCACTGACTCTGGAAGAGGGTACACCCCTTCGCGCCTGGGTTCAGCAGGGCCGCCTGCCCGAGCCCGACCCCGACCTGGCCGCCGACATGTACGATCACGCCCGCGCCACGCTGGCCGCCGCCGGCTACCATCACTACGAGATCAGCAACTGGACGCTGCCGGGCCTGGAGTCGGAGCACAACCTGACCTACTGGCGCAACCTGCAGTGGGTGGGGGTCGGCCCGGGCGCCCACTCATCCCTGCGTGTCGGCGAGGCCGGCTCCGCCTGCCGTTTCTGGACCGTGCGGTCGCCTCGGGACTACGCGCGCCTGGCCCGGGAGTGGGCTGATGGAACGGCCGATGACGGCCCCTGGCCGGCGATTACGGAGGGACGGATCGCTGCCGTGCCCACGGTGGACGGCTCGGAGGTGTCCGACGAGGCGACCACCGCCGCCGAGACCATGTTCCTGGGTCTGCGCCTGCTGGACGGGATGGACGTTGCCGCCGCGTCGGCGCGCGTCGGGATCGACCTGCTCGATCGCTACCGACGGGAACTCGCCGAGCTCGCGGAAGACGGGCTCCTGGTGTGGGAGAAAGACGGCCGGCTGCGGCTGGCGGAGGGGGCATACCTGGTGGCCAACCAGGTGTTCACGCGGTTTCTGGTAGGGTAGACGACGATGCTATGCTCGAGCCTGGCGGAAATATCTGGAAGTTGCTGGCGGCACTCTGGGAGAGACTGCCGAGACAATGGACGATAGCATTTTCGATAAGTTTTTCCGTCGCAATCCTTTTTCGGGTTATAGCTCCGGTAGTGGAAAGGCGTCTAGCTGGTCCGGTTCCGTCGTCAACGTTCACCCCAGCTGTGGTACAGGTTTTCGATGCCGTGCTCATCTTCGTGATGCTGATACCGGTAGCGATAGCTCTCGCTTATTTGGCTTGTTTCATTTATGAACTGCTGCGTCGGAACTAGTTCTCTGTCGCACCAATTGGTAAATCAAAAACACGGCGGCCAACCCCCACGCAATACCTCCGAGGCAGATCACCGTAGTACCTGCGAGAACCGTGGTTGCGCTGGAAGCCAGGTACTCCCCGATCACTATCACCAGGAAACCCAGAGCGGTTATTCCGCCAAAAATGAAGCTGGCGGCGGTCACCCAATCTCTCTTTGTACCCGTGTCCTGATCAACGCGATCCGTTGCGGCGAAATGGGCCCCGTCGGCATGCGTTTGTATATCGGCTTCAACATGTCCAGTTTCGGTGCCGGGTGTAGCCATTTTCCTGCCTCCTGTCACCATCTTACCACCTGACAAGACCGGTCAACCGCGTTGCTGGGCGGCCCGCCCCGACACCCTATGCTAAACTGCCAGCGGCGCCCGTTCTGCGCGGCGCCCCCACTCTTTGACGCGATATTCCCCTGCGGAGGTTCAATCATGGCGGTACAGCCCTACACCATCAACGTGCCCGACGACGTGCTCGAAGACCTGCGGCACCGGCTGAACCACGTGCGCTGGCCCGACGAGATTCCAGGCGCCGAGTGGGACTACGGATCCAACCTCGATTACATCAAGGAGTTGGTGGCCTACTGGCGCGACGGCTTTGACTGGCGCAAGGCCGAGGCGGGCCTCAACGCCTTCGCCAACTTCTACACCACCATCGAGGGCCAGGGCATCCACTTCATCCACGAGAAGGGCAGGGGCCCCAACCCCATGCCCATCATCGTTACCCACGGCTGGCCCGGCTCCATCTACGAGATGCACAAGATCATCCCGTTGCTCACCGACCCGGCCAGCCACGGCGGTGACGCGGCTGACTCCTTCGACGTGGTCGTCCCCTCCATGCCCGGCTACGGTTTCAGCGCCCAGACCCGGGAGCGCGGCGTCAACACCCGGCGCATCGCCGAGCTGTGGGACAAGCTGATGGCCGACGAGCTGGGCTACCAGAGCTACGCCGCCCAGGGCGGTGACTGGGGCGCCGGCGTCACGGCCCGCCTGGGCTTCCACCACGCCAACCACGTGCTGGGCATCCACACCACCTCCGTGACCCAGGCCATTCCCTACCAGGGCGCCAGCCTTGAGGGTCTGAGCATGCGGGAGCGGCTGGAGCAGGTGATCGGCACGCCCCAGGGCGGTTACCGGCGCGACTTCGCCGCCACCCTGTCCGACGATGAGCTGGCCATGATCGACCAGCGGGTTTCGTGGCAGGCGGCCGAGGGCGGCTACGCCCACATCCAGGGCACCAAGCCCCAGACCCTGGCCTACGGTCTCAACGACTCTCCCGTCGGCCTCTGCGCCTGGATCGTGGAGAAGTACCGCACCTGGAGCGACTGCAACGGCGACGTGGAGAGCGTCTACACCAAGGACGACCTGCTAACCACCGTGATGATCTACTGGGTCACCCAGACCATCAACTCCAGCACCCGCCTCTACTACGAGAACAGCCGCACGCCCTGGTACTTCGGCCCCGACGACCAGATCGGCGTGCCCTGCGCCATCGCCGTGTTTCCCAAGGAACTGTCCACGCCGCCGCGCTCCTGGGCGGAGCGTACCTACAACGTGCAGCGCTGGACCGAGATGGACAGCGGCGGACACTTTGCCGCCCTGGAGAAGCCGGCCGAGCTGGTGAGCGACATGCGCGAGTTCTTCCGGGGGTTGCGCTGACAGCGTCGGCGCAGCGATGCAAACATTTCCCCGGTGAGCGGAGCATGGCTATGGGTCCCACAGAATGGACGATCATCGGCGTAGGCGTCGCCATACTTTTGGCACTGGTTTCTATGGCGAGGGTGGGTAATTCTTCCCTACAAAACGCGCTGAAGGCAAGCAGCGCCGAAATCAGAACGGAGATATCTGGAGTCAAGACGGAGATCTCCGAAGTCAGGACGGAAATTGTCGACCTAAGCGCGGAGTTGAAAGGCGACGTCGCGAACGTGAGGACGGAAATTTCCGAGCTGCGCGCGGAGTTGAAAGGCGACATCGCGAACGTGAGAACGGAAATTTCCGAGCTGCGCGCGGAGTTGAAGGGTGACATGGCTGACCTGCGCGCGGAACTGAAAGGCGACATGGCCGACCTGCGAACGGAACTGAAAGGCGACATGGCCGACCTGCGAACGGAGCTGAAGCTCGACTTTCAAGCGAACCGCGCCGAGATCCTAACCAACCGTCGGATGCTGGGCCGGTTCGCCCTGCACCGCCACGGCGACGACGGTTTGCCGCTGGCTCCGTTGACCGATACGTTGGAACCTCCCGATGCCCCAGGCGAGCAACCCGGCAATGAAAACGGCAGCGACTAACGCCCCGGTTCGTTCGTCAGGCTGACATCCCTGCCAAAACCCGCTACCATATCCGCCAACAAACCTCGAATCCGGGCCGGCTCCCCCGGCCCGCCACCAAGGAGGAACCCGTTACATGATTACCAAGTTTGGCAGCCTTTGGGCCGGCAACGTCGACATGGACAACCCCGGCTACCAGGGCACCCCCGCCAACGACCGCTGGCTCTCCGATGAGGAACTCGCCGGGGGCGCCATCGAGAAGGCGGAACAGATCGCCATCGCCATGGACCGCCTGGGCTATGACACCTTCTGGGCCGCGGAGCACCACTTCCAGCGCGAAGGCTACGAGTGCATCCCCAACCTGCTGATGCTCTGGGTGCACCTGGCCCATCTCACCGAGAAGCTGCGGTTCGGCTGCGGCTTCAACATCAACCCCATGTGGAACCCGTTGCGGCTGGCCGAGGACTACGCCACCGCCGACTGGCTCACCGACGGGCGTGTGCGTTTCGGCGTGGGTCGCGGCTACCACACCCGCGAGGTCGAGGTCTTCGGTTCCCCCATCATGGACCAGAACGCCAACCGCGAGCTCTTCGAGGAGCAGGTTGAGGTGATGTGGAAGGCGTTCAACCAGCGCAGCTTCTCCCACCACGGCAAGCACTACGACATTCCGCCCAACGTGCCCTATCGCGGCTACGATCTGGAGGAAATCACCTTGGTTCCCCGGCCCAAGTACGAGGTCGAGTGGTGGCAGCCGGTGGTGTCGGCCAGCGACCGGGCCATCAACTTCATGGCTCGCTGGGGCATCAAGGGCATCATCGGCGGCGGCGCGGCCACCGGCGGCGCCAGCGACGACGTGATCCATCGCTGGCAGGCCATCCACGCCGAGCACGGCAAGGACTACGCACTGGGCGAGGGACTCGCCGTGGGCTACTCCGTCCAGATCGCCAACTCCGAGAAGGAAGCCATGGACCAGGCTCGCCTGTGGATGGAGGAGCGGGTCAAGATGTTCGGCCCCCTGGGCTTCATCGCCGGCCTGACCCAGGAGCAGCTGGACGCCCTCAATGCCTTCGGCCGCCCGGTTCCACAGGGGCTCAAGATGCCCACCATTGAGGAATCCGTCGCCGCCGGCCAGTACCTCGTCGGCCCGCCCGACCGCATCACTGAGCAACTGATGGAGATCCAGGAGAAGTATCCCGGCCTGGAAGAGGTGAACATCGGCATCACCAACATGGGCATGCCCACTTCGGCATCCATGGAACAGCTGGAGTGGTTCGCCAGCGACGTCATGCCCCACTTCAACACCAAGCAGGGCGCGGACAATTAGACAGGGGAGCCAATCCCAATCAATGCGAGCCGGCGGCATGGAGCCGCCGGCTTTTGGATGTATATGTACTTCTTTTATCTTGACGAGTCAGGATCTCGCGACCTGAATATAGGAACCCAAAACAATCCCACTCACGTGTATGTATTGCTCGCCGTCGGAATATACGAAGGACAATGGAAGGAGTTCGAACGGGACGTGTCTACAACCAAGAGAAGGTTGGCTGGCCGTCTTCGTCGTGACGGGGCGGGCATATTTGATCTGGCCGAATGCGAGGTTAAATCTAGCTGGTTACGAAATCCCGACGGTCGGCAAAATCCCAGCCGATTTCTCGCGGCTTTGCAACATTCTGAACGTCAAATGCTGACGGAGATTTATTACCAGCAAGTTGCAAAACGTAACGCCGTAGTATTGGCCTCAGTTATTGACAAGCGGCATATGCGCCGAGGCACCGACCCGGAGGAGATTCATCATAGGTCCTATGAATTTCTGTTGGAACGTGTTCAAAACTATATGGCGCTCTACAATCCATGGCACGAAGCACTGATTGTGGTCGACGATACCAGCATGCAGCTCAACAGATCCGTCGCGATACGTCACGAAAGGCTCTTGCGAGTTGGCAATCGTAATATGCGGTTTTCCAACATCGTGGAGTATCCATTTTTCACTCGCAGTGAGCTGTCGAACGGGATTCAGCTTGCCGATCAGCTCGCTTACAACGTCTACCGAGCGTTCAGGGATGAAGATATGGATTACCCTTACTTCAATGGCCTGCTGCCACATATTTATCAACGGCCGAACGGACGCACACTGGACGGGCTCAAAATATGGCCCGACGTTTCGCCCTTGGCGGGTGTAGTGCTAAGCATGTGGAACCAACGCCGGCAAAAGGCCCTCACCATGTGAGGGCCTCAACTTACAATGATGTCAGGCTGGGCGAACCATATCAAGCTCCAGAGGAACACCCGACACAGCTATGCTACATTACGCTGGCCAATAAGTCAAGATTGCCCCCGTGCCTCCACAGACCAATCATACCTTGCCGCTCAAGCGTCATTCCTCCACCGCCGTCGTCGGCGCCACCACCTGGGGCACGACCCTTGCCGTGCTGGCGGCGCGCGGCGGCTCATCTGTGCGTCTCCTCTGCCGCACTGCCGACGAGGCGGAAACGCTGCGCCTCGCCGGCCAGCACGCCCGTCGTCTGCCCGGGGTGCCGTTCCCTGAAACCCTGTCGGTCGAGCACGACCCTGCCATAGCTCTGGATTGCGCGCGGCTGGTCATAGTGGCTGTGCCTTCAGACCACTTCCGGCAGAACCTGCAACGCATTGCCCCACACGTTCCCGCCGACGCCGTGATCCTCAGCGCGACCAAGGGATTGGAACTGCCCGCCGGCCTGCGCATGAGTGAAGTTTTGGCGCAGGAAATGCCCAGTCACCCACCCGGGCGATTTGCTGTTCTGTCCGGCCCCAACCTAGCCGGCGAAGTCATTGCCGGCAAACCCGCGGTGACCGTGGTGGCAGCTCTGGAAGAAGAATCTCGCAGCCTGGTGCAGGATGCCCTGATGTCGCCGGCCTTTCGCGTCTACACCAGCGACGACGTGGCAGGCGTCGAGATGGGCGGATCGCTGAAGAACATCATCGCCCTGGCCGCCGGCATCGCCGATGGCATGGAGGTGGGGGACAACGCCAAGGCCGCACTGGTGACGCGCGGCCTGAACGAGATAGGACGCCTGGGCATCGCCGCCGGCGCCCAGCTCATGACCTTCGCCGGCCTGGCCGGCCTGGGCGACGTGATGGCCACCTGCAGCAGCCCGCTGAGCCGCAACCGTCGCGTGGGCGAGGAACTGGCCCGCGGCCGCCGCCTGCCCGACATCCTGGCCGACATGGGCGCCGTTGCGGAGGGCATCAACACCACCGTGGCCGCGCTGGAAATCGCCGAGCGCCTGGACGTCGACATGCCCATCACCCGCCTGATGTCGCAGGTGTTGTTCGAGGGCCTTCCCGCGGCGGAGTGCATTCCCACCCTGATGGAACGGCCGCCGCGCTCGGAATGGTAACAGTGACGCGAGCGGTCACAAATTAACGTCACCAGCCAGAGCCGCGGAGGCGGCGCATCAGGGCGCGCACCAGCGGTACGCTGATGTTGGCTGCCGATTCCTCGTCCTCGTCATCCTCACCCATGGAAACGTACACCAGGTTGCGGTCCCGGCGGACACGGGCGGGGATTTCCCGATATTCCAGGTACTCGTTCATCAGCCGCTCCAGCAGCACCGCGAGCAGATCCGGGTCGGCCCCATCGATGGCCATATGGTACATGGGGGATTGCCCCAGCCGGGGAGCCATCCAGTCAGCCATCGCCTCTATGCCCGCGTCGTCAAAGGGATTGCCCCACTGAATTTTCCCGGTCACTCCGATTCTCCCGGCAACTTGGTTGACTTCCGATGTTATCACGCCGCTGGCACTACAACGGCTCCGTCCCCTCGCTGAGGATCGACAGGTATTCGCTGTAGGCGAACAGCCGGTTGCGCCTCTGCCCTGTAATTTCTCGCACGATGCCGAGATCGATCAGTGTCCGCATCGTTGCTGATACCGCCCGAAACGACAACTCTGCTTGTTGTCCTGCATCGGACAGCGAAAGGATAGGATGCGCCATCAGTGCCTGGTGTACTTGCAAGGCCGAAATGGCCCGGCGACCGCTTTGCCGGATGAGGTTGCGATCCGCCTCGAACAGGTGCGACAGGCGCAGCGTGGTAGCCACCGCTTCATTGGCAGTCTCGCGCACGCCATCCAGGAAAAACATCAGCCATCGTTCCCAATCTCCAGTGTGCCGCACCCGATCCAGCATCTGGTAATAGACCGATCTGTGCCGCTTGAAAAACAGGCTCAGATATAGTACCGGGTCCCGCAAGATCCCGGCGTGGCAGAGCAGCAGGGCAATCAGCAGCCTTCCCACGCGGCCGTTCCCATCGAGGAACGGATGGATCGTTTCAAACTGCAAATGG
The DNA here is from genome assembly GCA_022823505.1 of Dehalococcoidia bacterium. Lineage (GTDB taxonomy): Bacteria > Chloroflexota > Dehalococcoidia > Lucifugimonadales > UBA3495 > Bin87. The sequence goes on along the minus strand of JAJEIA010000019.1, from coordinate 611 downwards.
GCAAGCCCTGCCCGCAAAAGAACAGGCATCCCATCGTCACTTGCATGGCAAAAGCTTTCCAGGTCACCCATACAACCGGCCACCAGGTGATGCGGGGGCGGCACGAAGTCGGCCTCACCGGGTCTTCTTCCGCCGATCCAGTTTTGAGAGGTGCGAAATTCTCCGGGATGCAGATGACTGCCGCGTCCGCTGGACAGCAAGATGCCGTGCATCTCTCGAAGCAGCCGGTTGGACAGCGGGAAGCCGTTGCGCATCCGTTCCAAACCGTGTTCCATAGCGGCCACGTAATTCGATACTTCGGCTATGTCGTCGACGGGTACGCCTGGAGCCTCCGCCACTTCGGACAGCAGCAAGTCCGCCAGCGATGAGCGGGAGCCTTCAATCTGAGATGATAGGACCGCTTCTTTGCGCACGTACGCGTAGATGAACAATGCCTTGTCCGGTATCAAGGCGGAGGTAGCATTCAGTCCGCCTAGTATTACAGTCGCGCTTGAACTTGGTAGGATAGGCTCATGATTACTGGTGAGAGGGGAGGGGTTGGAAATGGGTCGGACATTACAGGAGCGAGAGGCCGTGCTGGAGGAGGCGCTGGGCTGGGAGGTTGGGCTCCA
>JAJEIA010000006.1 GCA_022823505.1 Dehalococcoidia bacterium | reverse complement strand
CTGGAAGAAGAGGTCCATCGCAGTATTGTTCACCTGCCAACCTCGCCTGTGCCCATGTTCATGATCGGTGCGTGCACCCCGGAGCAGGAAGAGAAGTACCTCTACCCGGCCATAAACGGCGATCTGTACTACTCCTTTGGTCAAACCGAACCCCAGGCCGGCTCCGACCCCGGCGGCATGATGCAGACCCGCGCCGTGCGCGACGGCGACGATTGGGTGCTCAATGGCACCAAGATGTTCATCTCCGGGGCCGCGTCCGCCGACTTCCTGCTGGTGCAGGCCGTAACCGACCCCGACAAGATGCAGCGCGGCGGCATCACGATGTTCATCATCGACAACCCCACGCCCGGCGTGACCTTCGAACCCATCCGTGTGTGGATTGTACCCACCAAGGCCCAGCAGCATTACATCCACCTCGATAACGTGCGAATCCCGCAGACCCAGGTTCTGGGCGAAGTTGGCGGCGGGTTCACCCTGGGACAGCAGTGGCTGGTGCACCACGACCGGTTGCTGCGCGGCGCCATGGCCCTGGGCATCCTGACCCGGGCCCTGGAGATGGCGATCGAATGGTCCCAGCAACGGGTCACCTATGGGCGGCCGATTGCCGACCGGCAGGCCATCCAGTGGATGCTCACCGACGTGTACATGGACATCATCGCCCTGCGCTCGGTGGCTCGCGAGACCGCCGCCCGTGCCGACGCCGGAGAGGACGTGCGAGTCGAGGCGTCGATGGTCAAGTACGCGGCCGGCGAATGGGGCTGGCGCAGCATCGACAAGATCATGCAGGTCTTCGGCGGTATGGGTGAGACGCTGGATCTGCCCATCGCCCATTGGTACCACATGCTCCGCCACGCCCGCATCGGGGGCGGAACTTCGGAGATCCATAAGTTCGTAATGGCCCGCGCGCTCCTGGGTGGCAGGGTCAGCTTCCAGGGATAACAGGACAGACGACACCATGAATAAATTGCCCTTCCGCACCGCCACAATGCTGACGGCCTGCTCTATCGCTTTGCTGGCCGTTGCCTGCAGTTTCCAGACGCCCACCGCATCGCTTTCCGGCGGTTCGATAGCCGGGGCACGCAACCCGGCCGCCCAGGCCACGGTGTACCCGTTCGACGCCATCGTCGTCACCGGACAGGGCAGCGCCAGCGCGCCGTCGGATGTGGTCCGGCTCTCACTGGCGGTTTCAGTCACGGCCGACACGGTGGCGGATGCTCGCGAGACGGCGGCCGAGGCCATGACCGACGTGCGGGCCTCCCTCAAGCGCCGGCGTATCCTCGACTCGGACATCGCCACCAGCCATTTCCGAATCCATCCCGAGTACGAGTACGGGCCCGACGGGCGGAAGCAAATTGGCTACACCGTCAGCAACGGATTGTCCGTCACCGTCCGGGACATCGACAACGCTGCGCCCGTGATTGATGACGCGATTGCAGCGGGTGGCGACCATCTCGTGTTCAATGGCCTCAATTTTGGCTTCTCCAACACCACCGAGCTGGAAAAAGCGGCCCGTGAAGCTGCCGTCGACGACATGCGGGACAAAGCATCACAGTTGGCCGTGTACTCGGGCCGCGAACTTGGTGACCTCAAGGTTGTTTCCGAATCGGACTTTGGCGGACCCGGGGTTCCGTTCCCGGCTGCGCTGACCCGTGCCGAGTCGGCCGACGTGGAAACACCGATCTCGTCAGGGGAAATCGCGGTCACGGTGAGCATCTCCGGCGTGTACGAGCTGAAGTGACGCCCATGGTTCTCAGCGACCGCAGTATCCGACGGCAGATCGCCGAAGGGCGCATCGTGGTCAAGCCCGTCGACGATGCGGACATCCAGCCCGCCAGCATCGACCTGCACCTGGATAGCCGGTTTCTGGTATTTGCCAATGCGCGGCAACCGTACATCGACGTTCGCGAGCCGCTGGACGACTTGACGGAAAGTGTCACCATTGCCGACGGCGAACCGTTCATGCTGCATCCCGGGGAATTCGTCCTGGGCAGCACGCTGGAACATATCGAGCTACCCGACGATTTGGTCGCTAGGCTCGAGGGCAAGAGCAGTCTGGGGCGCTTGGGCCTCCTGATTCACAGCACCGCCGGGTTCGTGGACCCCGGCTGGCGGGGCCGCCTGACACTGGAGCTCAGCAACGTAGCGCGCCTGCCGATCGCCCTGTACTGCGGCATGAAGATCGGCCAGATCTCGTTCCTCCAGTTGACCACCCCGGCAGAGCGGCTGTACGGTTCTCCCGAACTCCGAAGCCGTTATCAGGGGCAGTCCGGTCCCACCGCCAGTCGCTTTCACCAGGATTTTTCCGGGTCAGACAACCAATGACCGCTTTGTCCCCAGCCGACGACCCGATGGACCGGGCGATAGCCCTGGCCCGCTCCGCTTTGGGCTCCACCAGCCCCAATCCGGCGGTGGGAGCGGTCATAGTCGGCGAAACGGGCGTTGTTGGCGAAGGATTCACCCTCCCTCCGGGGCAAGCGCACGCCGAGATCGGCGCCCTGCGACAGGCCGGCCCTGCCGCACAAGGGTCGACGCTGTACTGCACGCTGGAGCCCTGCTGCCACCACGGCCGCACGCCCCCCTGCACCGATGCCATCATTGCGGCTGGGATCGGGCGCGTCGTGTACGCGGTCACCGACCCCAACCCGCGAGTTTCCGGAGGAGGCGCCGCGGCACTTCGCTCAGCCGGGGTAGAGGTTGAACATCGGCCCGACCCTCGCGCGGCATCGCTGTATGAGGCATTCGCCAAGCACGTCACCACCGGATTGCCGTTCGTGGTGGCCAAGTTTGCCATGAGCCTGGACGGCAAGATCGCCACTCGAACCGGCGACTCCCAATGGATCACCGGCCCCGAAGCCCGCTCCCGCGTCCAGCAGATGCGCAAGGAACTGGACGGCATCATGGTCGGCATTGGCACGGCGCTGGCTGACGATCCCCAGCTCACGGCGCGCGACGACGGTGGCGGACCTCTGTCTGCCGATTTGCAGCCGCTCCGCATCGTCGTAGACAGCGACGCTCGCACACCGCCCCATGCCCGTATGCTGCATCAGCCGGGCCGGACGCTGATCGCCACGGCGGGCAACTCCAATGAGGCTCGTTCGGCGGCTCTGCAGGATGCCGGCGCCGAGGTGCTCGCGTTCCCCGGAACCGACGGCCGGGTGAACCTGTCCGGGTTGCTGGAGCATCTGGGAGCGCAGGGCGTGGTCAGCATCATGGTCGAAGGCGGCGGCGGGGTACTCGGGGCGATGGTCGACGCGCGTTTGATCGACAAGTTCGCCGTGTTCATTGGGCCGATGCTGATTGGAGGTGCGGCCGCGCGTTCGCCGGTGGAGGGCTCCGGCGCCACCACCATGGGCGACGTGTTCCACCTGGAAAGGACGACCGCGGAAGCAATCGGGCCCGATTGGTTGATCACCGGGTATCCCGCGCCCGGATTTCCCATGCAAGGAGGCGGCTGAATGTTCACCGGCATCGTGGAAGAGGTGGGGCGGGTCGCCTCCCTGACCGATTACCGGCTTGTAATCCAGGCCCAAACAGTCCTGCAGGACGCGCACGTAGGCAACAGCATCTCGGTGAACGGGGCCTGTTTGACCATCGTGGAGTTCGACGCCGGCTCCTTTGCGGTGGATTTGGCGCCCGAGACCTTGCGTCGCACTTCCCTGGGGCAGGTCGGGCCGGGCGGTGCGGTCAATCTGGAACGCGCCCTGGCCGCGCACGACCGGATGGGCGGCCATATCGTGCAGGGCCACGTGGATGGCACCGGGGATATTACCGGGATCACCCCGGAGGCCGACTGCTTCATCCTGGAGATCGAAACACCGGAGCCGCTGGCCCCCTATATCGTGGAGAAGGGGTTCATCGCGGTTGACGGAATCAGCCTCACGGTGGTACAAAGTGCGGAACTCCGCTTCACGATTTCAATCATCCCGTTCACCATGGAGCACACCAATCTGCGCGAACGGGAGGTTGGCGACAAGGTAAATTTGGAAGCGGATATCTTGGCAAAGTACGTGGAGAGTCTGCTGGCCGCCAGGTTCGTCTGAGCGGCGGTCGTCCCCTCCGCTGGATCCAGGGTTTAGATGCAGTTGGTAAGCATCGAACAAGGCCTGCAAGACCTGAAGGCCGGAAAATTCCTCATCGTGGTGGACGACGAGGACCGGGAAAACGAAGGCGACCTGGTCATGCCGGCCGAGTTCGTGACCCCAGAGGCCGTGAACTTCATGGTCACGCACGCTCGCGGCCAGTTGTGCATGCCGATGACCGAGGATCGGCTTGGCGAGTTGGATATTCCGCTGCTCCCCAGTCGGCACTCCGACTCCCCGATGCCAACCGCGTTTACGATGCCCGTAGACTACGCGATCGATACTACAACGGGCATCTCAGCGCAGGACCGCGCGGCCACGATTCGAGCTCTGATCGACCCGGATGCTCGTCCCGAGGACTTCATCCAACCTGGCCATCTCTTCCCGTTGCGGTACCAGCCCGGGGGCGTCCTGGTTCGACCGGGGCACACTGAGGCCATCGTTGATCTCTGCCGTTTGGCTGGCTTGTATCCCGCGGGAGTGGTCTGTGAGATCATGAAAGACGACGGCACCATGGCCCGCCTCCCGGACCTGATCAAGATGGCATCCGTGCACGAGTTGAACATCCTGTCCATAGCAGATCTGGTTGTCTATCGTCTCGATCACGATCCGTGAGGTCGCCGGGCCGACGGAGGCGAACGAGCGCTGCGTTTACGCACCACCGCCTGATCAGCCGCCAGCCGGAACCACCAGGCTCGAAAACATTCCGCATCCCTCGGAGGAACAATGCCCCTATGCAGCCTTGAAGAGGCGCTCGAAGATCTGACCTCGGGCAAGTTTGTCATCGTGGTCGACGACGAGGGGCGCGAAAACGAGGGTGACCTGTTCCTCTTCGCGGAGCACGCCACGCCAGAAGCGGTCACTTTCATGGTAACCCACGCCCGGGGCCTGGTGTGTGTGCCCATGCAAGGCGAACGCCTGGACGAACTCCAGATCCCCAACCTGCGGAGCCGCAACGCGCCGTCGCCGCAGCCGACCGCGTTCACTACCTCGGTGGATTTCAAGCGCGGCACGTCGACCGGAATATCCGCCTACGACCGGAGCGCGACCATTCGTGCCCTGATCGACCCCGACTCGTTGCCCGCCGATTTCGTTCATCCGGGGCACATGTTCCCCCTGCGGAGCAACCCGGGTGGCGTCCTCAACCGTCCCGGCCACACCGAGGCGATCGTCGACATGTGCAAACTGGCGGGCGCGTATCCCGCCGGGGTCGTCTGCGAGATCATGAACGCCGATGGCACCATGTCCCGCCTCCCCGAGCTGGAGCTATTCGCCGCGAAACACGACCTGAAGATATTCAGCATCGCCCAGTTGATCGCTCACCGTCGGATCAGTGAGTCCCTGATCTCGCGAGTGGCGGAGGCCAACCTCCCCACCAGGCACGGCGTCGCCCGGATTATCGGCTACCGGAGTTCCATCGACAGCGGGGAGCACGCCGCGCTGGTGGTGGGTGACTGGCAAGAGGGCGACGAGGTGCTCGTCCGGGTGCACAGTGAGTGCCTGACCGGCGACGCGTTCGGCAGCCTGAAATGTGACTGCGGCGAACAATTGGACATGGCCATCCGCATGATGTTCGACAACGGGTCCGGGGCGCTGGTTTACCTGCGCCAGGAAGGCCGGGGCATCGGACTACACAACAAGATCAGGGCATACTCGCTGCAGGATCAGGGTATGGATACCATCGAGGCCAACGTGGCTCTGGGTTTCCAGCCCGACGAGCGCAAGTACGATCTGGCCGTTCAGATCATGCGCGACCTCAACATCACGCACGCGCGGCTGGTAACCAACAACCCGCACAAGATGGCCGGCATCAGCGGTCTCGGCATCCAGGTCACGGACCGGGTGAGCCTGGCGATACCGCCCAACGAGACGAACGAGGAATACATGCGGACCAAGCGCGACAGCATGGGGCACCTGTTGTCGCCCCTGAAGCCGAGTCCGCCCGACGTGTCCTCCTAATCGGTCCCCAACCGGCTTACCAGCCAGGCTTCGATGAAACCGTCGATGTCGCCGCCCAGCACGGCGTCGGCGTTTCCCATCTGGTAGTCCGTGCGGTGGTCCTTGACCGACTTGTAAGGGTGCAGCACGTAACTCCGTATCTGGTTGCCCCACTCGGCGGAAACCCGCTCTCCGCGCAGGGCTGACAGCTCCTGAGCGCGTTCCTCTTCCCGCAGTGCCAGGAGCTTGGCTCGCAGGATCCGCATGGCGTAGTCACGGTTCTGGTGTTGCGATCTCTCGGTCTGGCAAGACACCACGATGCCGGTGGGCGCGTGGGTCAGCCGCACCGCGGAGGCAACTTTCTGCACGTTCTGGCCGCCCGGACCGCTGGAACGAAAGAAATCCATCTTCAGGTCGTCGGCCCGCAGTTCCACCTCCGCGTCATCGTCGACCACCGCCGGCAGCACCTCGACGCGAGCGAATGAAGTCTGCCGCCGGCGCGCCGGATCGAATGGGGAAATGCGCACCAGCCGGTGCACGCCCACCTCAGCATTCAGGTAACCGAAAGCGTGCTGCCCTCCGATTTCCAGGGTGCTGGTGCGCAGGCCGGCTTCGTCGCCGTACGCGGTGTTCAGCACCTGGACCGGGCGGTTGGAGACGGTCGCCCAGTTGGAATACATGCCGGTCAGCATCTCGACCCAGTCGTGGGAGTCGGTGCCCCCCGCGCCGGAGTGGATCGTCAAAATCGCCGGGCGATCATCATAAGGACCCGACAGGGTGAGCTCCATCTCGGCCTTTGCCAGGCTCGCCGCCGCGGCTGCCGTCTCCGCAGTCAGCTCACCCTCGACGCTGTCGTCGTCGCTCTCAATCGCCAGCGAGGTCAGTTCCAGGAGATCCGCCACCTGCGCCTGCAGGCCGTGCCACAACTCCACGGATTGCTGCAATTTGCCCAGTTCCTGCATTTTGCGCTGGGCGGTGGCGGGCTCGTCCCAAAAACCGGGCGCGGAAGCCTCCTTTTCCAGTTCGGCGATGGACTGCTCACGCGTTGACAGGTCAAAGACGCTCCATGACCGCGTCCAACTTGGTGGACATGTCTTCAAGCTGTTGGCGCAGTTCTTCCATGGTGGGTCCCTCCGAATGCCGGGAGCAGTTGTCTGATCTTCGATTATAACCCAGGCTCCCGATCAGGTTGTGGCGGGACGGTGCGCCTCTGCGCCGGCCCGCAAAACCCATCCGTTATAATTGTCTGAGTAGTTTGCGATCCGTCTACAACCGCCAGGCAGGTAGGATGATGCTGGACCACGGAACCCCGGAACACGCCGTTGACGATCCCATCGAGTCGCTGCGGCATCGTATGCGCCATTCGGCCGCCCACGTGATGGCCGACGCCGTGTTGCAACTGTTCCCGGAGGCCAAGGTCGGCATCGGCCCGCCGACCGCGGACGGTTTCTACTACGACTTCGACGTCGACCGGCCCTTCACCCCTGAGGACCTGGAGCGCATCGAATCGCTGATGTTGGAAACGATCCGGTCCAACGCTCCCTTCGTGCGCGAGGAATTGAGCCGCGATTCCGCCCATTCGATGTTTGCTTCCCAGCCCTATAAGCAGGAGATCATCGACGACCTGCCGGACGAGACGACACTCAGCATCTATCGGCACGGCGAGTTCACGGACCTCTGCCAGGGCCCGCACGTCGACAATACCGGCGAGATCAAGGCCGTCAAGCTGCTCAACGTAGCCGGAGCCTACTGGCGCGGCGATGAAACCCGACCCATGCTGCAGCGGATCTACGGCACCGCATGGGAATCTCAGCAGGAACTGGAGGCGCACCTGGAGCGTCTCGCCGAGGCCGAGCGCCGCGACCACCGTACCCTGGGACGCCAGCTGAACCTGTTCACCGTGCACGACGAAATCGGCCCGGGCCTGATCGTGTGGCATCCCAAGGGCGGCATCATGCGCTCGCTCATCGAGGACTATTGGCGGGACATTCACTATCGCCGCGGCTACAGCATCGTCTATTCGCCCCACATCGGGCGGGCGCGCCTGTGGCAGACCAGCGGCCATCTCGATTTCTACCGGGAGAGCATGTACGCGCCCATGGAAATCGATGAGCAGGAGTACTTCCTGAAGCCGATGAACTGCCCCTTCCACATCCAGGTCTACCGTTCCGCCCTGCGCAGCTACCGCGAGTTGCCGCTGCGCATCGCCGAGTTGGGCACGGTGTACCGCTACGAGCGCAGCGGCGTGCTGCACGGCCTGATGCGGGTGCGCGGATTCACCCAGGACGACGCCCACATCTTCTGCCTGCCCGACCAGGTCGCCGCCGAAGTGGGCGACGTGCTGGACCTCACCTTCGAGATTATGTCCGCCTTCGGGTTCGAGGACTATGACATCATGCTGTCCACCCGGCCCGACAAGTTCGTGGGCGAGCCGGAGATGTGGGACCACGCCACCGAGTCGCTGCGCCAGGCGCTGGTGTCGCGCGATCTTCCTTACGCAATCGATGACGGCGGCGGCGCCTTTTATGGTCCCAAGATCGACATCAAGATCAAGGACGCCCTGGGCCGCGACTGGCAGTGCACCACCGTCCAGTTTGACTTCAATCTCCCGGAACGCTTCGACCTCGTGTTTCAGGACGACCAGGGGAACCGGGAGCGTCCCTACATGGTGCACCGCGCCATCCTCGGCTCCCTGGAGCGATTCTTCGGCGTGCTGGTCGAGCACTACGCCGGAGCCTTCCCGCTTTGGCTGGCCCCCGTCCAGGCTACGGTGATTCCCATCGCCGACCGTCATAACGAGTATGCCGAGTCGGTGGCCGGCCAGCTGCGCGACGCCGGGTTCCGCGTGGAGGTAGACGACCGCAGCGAGCGCATGAACCAGAAGATCCGCCAGGCCCAGCTCCAGAAGACGCCGTACATGCTCGTCGTAGGCGACCGGGAGGCCGACGCAGGCGCCGCCGCCGTGCGCACCCGCGACGGCGACAACCACGGGGCCCTGCCCCTGGCCGATGTGGTCGCCATGCTGGCAACCGAACTGGAAGGCACGCCTGCCGCCCGTTGACCCAGGCGCGAAGCCTACAAAAGCAAGGGGCGGCCAATGCGGCCGCCCCAATTCGTTGGCTGTCCTTCGGGCGTGTCGATCTGCTACTGAACCAGCTTCTCGAACTCGCTGGTGAACTCCCCGGAACCGCCGCCGCCGAAGCCCTTGCGGAAGGTGATCACTCCCGCGCCGTCCACGGCGATGATCGAGGACTGGCTGGTGATCCTGAGGTCGGCCAGCATGGTGCCCACCGGCGCCGCCGCGGTCATGTTGCTGTAGCCCTGGCCGGCGATGTAATTGTCGATGGTCTCTGCGCTCTCGTTGAATGCCACCACGTAGGTGTCCACCCGGTCTGCGTAATTGGGAACTATCGAACTGAGCGTCCGTAACTCGGCGCGGCAGACTGGTCACCAGGTGGCGAAGTACACCATGAACACCGGTTTCCCGCTCCCGACGATTCCTGCCGACGCCACGTTCGTCCCGTCAACCAGCGTCATGGCGAATGCCGGAGGTATCTCACCGACGTCGGTCCCGACTTCCGCCGCCGGGGCCTGCGTGGCGGTGGGATCCGGTGGCGGAGTATCCGTCGCCGGGATCGCCGTCGGAGGTGCGGGCGCTTCGGTGGCCGGAACCGCGGTTGCTACCGCCGCGGGCGCAGCCGTCGTGGCCGGGGGGCTGGTCGGCGAGTCGGTCGGCGGTGCGGTGGTGGCCGCAGCGACCGGCGCTGAGGTCGCCGTTGGTTGGGTGGTCTCCGCAGCCGGAGCCGAAGTCGCCGCCGGCATGGCCTGAGCCGAGGCGGCAGTGGGAGGTTGTTCCGGCGCCGTGGTCGGTGCGGTTACCGCTGCGGCCGCGGGTGGCTGCGGTGCGGCCGGCTGCTCCGGGACATCCGAGGAACCGCACGCGGCCAGCGTGGCCCCGAACAGGGCGGCGGCAACGCCCGCTATCAGCATTTTTCTGACTGTTTTCATTTCCACTTTGCGGCGTCAACGACGCCGGAGATTATTGTCATCAAGCCGGCAGCTGCATATCGAGCAGCCGCCGGTCCTTATCTTGTTTCACCTGCTGCTTGGTCGGCAGCGCGTGCGGGTCGTCGGTCAGAGCCGAGAATTGCGGCGACCACTGGTCCGCGCTGCCCATCAACTGCCGGTGGTAGATCACCCCGTCGGCGTTCACCGCCATCA
>JAJEIA010000003.1 GCA_022823505.1 Dehalococcoidia bacterium | reverse complement strand
AATCGCTAGTAACCGCAGGTCAGCATACTGCGGTGAATACGTTCCCGGGCCTTGTACACACCGCCCGTCACGTCATGGAAGCCGAGAACGATTGAAGTCGCTGAGCTAACCCGCAAGGGAGGCAGGCGCCGAGGTCGGGTTCGGTAACTGGGACGAAGTCGTAACAAGGTAGCTGTACCGGAAGGTGCGGCTGGATCACCTCCTTTAAAGGGAGACCTAAGTCGGAACGCGCTTCTCCAAGCGCAGACCGGTCCACTCCCAGGTCAATCAGCGGACGTTCCTGTCACTCGGGTCCTCTGGTCGAGTCTTCAAGACTCCCGTGCCCAGAGAGCAGGTTCCCTGAGAAAATCCGCTGTCCCCGGCTAATTCGCCGGAACAATTCGCAAACTTCTTGCTTCCTTTCACTAATCAGCCGCTAACGAGCGCCGAATTTTACCGGGCCTTTGTTCAAAGGCCCGTTTCGCTTGTATATTTGGATCATGCGCATCTCGGACCTGGGTGAATTCGGCCTCATTGAACTGGTGCAGCAATGGACGCGCCATGCCGGACGGCCTGCCCAAGGCGATCCATCCGACGTTTTTCGGACCGTTGTCGACAACGGTGACGACGCTGCGGCCGTGACCTTCGTGAAGGATGGGGTCACAGAGGTCTACACCACCGACACCATGGTGGAAGGCGTTCACTTCACCGCCGAGACCACCCCGTGGCGCGACCTCGGCTGGAAAGCTATCGCTTCCAATATCAGCGACGTCGCCGCCATGGGAGGAACTCCGGCCCTGGCATTCGTCACACTGGGGCTGCCGGCGGATACACTGGTCGACAATATCAAAGAACTGTATGCCGGCATGAACGAAATCTGCCGGGAGTTCGGGGCCCGGGTAATCGGCGGCGACATGGTGAGGTCACCCATCGGCTTCGTAACCGTGGCGCTGACCGGCATCGCAGCCGGCGAACCCATGGTGCGCACCGCCGCCAAGCCGGGCCACCAGGTGGGAGTCACCGGACCCGTTGGCGGGTCGGCTGGCGGGCTGCGTGTATTGCTCGAAGAGAAGGCGGTGGCCGGGTCAGAAGCGGAACAACTCGCGATGACCCACCGGCACCCCCGGCCCCATGTGCCGGAAGGACTGACGCTGGTCGGGTACGGGGTCAACTCAGCCATGGACGTAAGCGACGGGCTGGCGGACGATCTGGCAAAACTGTGTTCGGCCAGCGGGGTGGCAGCAGTCGTGTGGGCCGACAGCGTGCCGGCAGATCCGGCGCTCAAATCCGTGTTTTCCGAGGAATGGCTCGACCTGGCGCTCTATGGAGGAGAAGACTATGTTCTACTCTTTACGGCGCCTCCTGATGTCATGAGTGCTGTGATACGCACGCTGCCGGAAGGCGCTGCGATCGTGGGTGAGATAATTGACGGGCCGGCGGGCACGGTCAGCGTGTTGGATCCAGATGGATCGCTTCGCGTCCGCGGCGGCGCCGGATGGGACCACTTCGGCTGATTGGAACGGGCCGACGCCTAGCATATCCGCACCTCCCGGCATGATGACCAGCATCACCATTCATACCGATACCGCCGAAGAGACCCGCGAAGTAGGCCGAGTCATCGGAGAGGCGGCCGCTCCCGGCGACGTCTACCTCCTGACCGGGCCGCTGGGCGCTGGCAAGACCTGTCTCACCCAGGGCATCGCCCGGGGTTTGGGGGCGCCCGGGTACGCCCGTAGCCCGACTTTCGTACTCGTGACCCGATACCAGGGTCGCCTCACCATCCACCACGCAGACCTGTACCGGATTGATCATCCTGCGGAGGCGTGGGACTTGGGACTGGAAGACATAGTCGCGGCCGGCGACGACGTGCTCATAGTGGAGTGGGCGGACCGGGCCGCCGAGATCTTTCCTCCGGACGCGCTGTGGATTCACCTCGACTATGCGGCGGAAGGCAACCCGGCGGCGTGCGAGGTGATCCCGGATGCCGACGGCTCAGTCCCGTCGCGGCACCGGATCACCATCGAGCAGGCGCCGGAACGATATCTGCCGTTGATCGACCGGCTGGCCAGCGGACGCGCGTCCACTCGAACGGGCGAGAAATCCTGATGCTGCTGTCCATTGACACTTCGTCGCGCTATGGCGGGGCCGCGCTTTCGGGCAGTGACGGACAGGTTGTCGAAGCCCGGATGTGGCGGTCCACCGCCAATCACACCGCGCAACTGATGCCGGCGGTCACCGAGTTGTTGGCCGCGCGAGGTGTACGGGCGGCGGAACTGACCGGCGTGGCCGTAGCGTTGGGTCCGGGACCGTTCAGCGCGCTGCGGGTGGGAGTTAGCGCCGCCAAGGGGCTGGCCATGGCCGGCGGGTTTCCCATAATCGGCGCGGACACCCTGCTGCTGGAAGCGTGGCGGTACCTGGACCCGGCTACACCCGCCAAGCCGCCAGGTCAGCTGGGTCCGGTTTCGTGGCTGGAGGCCGGGCGCAACGAGGTTGCGGCAGGAATATTCGGAAGTGATGGCAAACGCTTGAGAGAGGACCGGGTGGCGTCGCCGGCGGAATTGCTGCAGCAGGACGCCGAAGGCCCGTTGGCGACGTTGTATTGTGGCGAGGCGGCGTGGGCGCGCCGGGACGAAATCGCTTCTTTCGTCGGAGACCGTTCCGGATACTTCGTGATGCCGTGGACGCCGGCGGATCGCCTTTGGGCGTTGGCGGAGGTGGCCGCCCGCCGACTGGAAGCAGATCAATCCGACGACCTGACCACACTGCAGCCGTACTATCTGCGGATGCCAACCATCGGAGCGCCGCGGCGGCGCGATCCGGTTCGCCAGGGGCGGCCCTCGTCCCAATAGCGACGCACCGCAACATCATTGATCACAAGGAGCAAGCAACCCAATGGAACGAACTTTCGTCGCCATAAAGCCTGATGGCGTGCAGCGCGGACTGGTTGGAGAGGTCATATCCCGGCTGGAGCGCCGAGGGCTCAAGCTCGTGGCGATCCGCCTGATGCAAGTGGACGAGGACCTGGCCGGACGCCACTATGCCGAACATGTGAACCGGCCGTTCTTCCCGTCATTGGTGTCATTTATCACGTCCGGTCCCATCGTAGCGATGATCTGGGAAGCGAACAACGCCGTTGCTCTGGCCCGCCAGACCATGGGAGCCACCAACCCGGGGGAAGCGGCCCCAGGAACCATACGGGGTGATCTGGGTATAGACATCGGCCGGAACATTGTCCACGGATCCGATGGATGGGAGTCCGCTGAACGCGAGATAAACCTGTTCTTCGGAGGCGACGACGCCCTGGAGTATTCCCGGAGCACAGACCGGTGGATTATAGAATCCTGACCACCTGCGGGGCGCGGCTCCACAACCGTTCCAGCCCGAAAAACTCGCGCTCCTCCGGCCCGAAGATGTGAATCACCACATCCGCGAAGTCCAGCAGAACCCAACCCGACGCCGGGGTGCCCTCACGGTGGTGACGAGGGACGACGGCCTCCTTCATGGCCTCGGACAAGTCCTCTTCAAGGGCTTCGATCTGACGCACCGAATCCGCGGTCATCACGACGAAGTAGTCCGCAAACACCGTCAGTTCCCGAAGGTCGAGCATGACGATGTCGGAGGCCAGTTTGTCGGCGGCCACGTCGACGGCCAACCGGGCAACATCAGCGGGGGTGAGTGTATCGGCGGCGCTGGTCATTTTACGGTTGTCACGAGTTAATTTCCGAAGCCGCGCGAGCCTGTCGCGGGGCGGTGGCGGGAGTATAGGCCGGCCGTGGTTTGCCTTGCAATCCCTGCCAATTGTGATATATTACACAAACTAAACCTGCCAGCGGCGATAAGGCATTGCCCACCGGTGATTGGGTGGGACTTTCGTCACAGCTGGCCGCTTTTTCATTGTCCCAGCGACCGCACGGTGCAGCCATGAATTCCCTCAAAGAACTGGCCCAGTCCGGATTATACGCTCCCGAGCAGGAACACGACGCCTGCGGCGTCGGCATGGTTGCGAACATTAAGGGTGAAAAGACCCACGCCATAGTCACCGAATCGCTGGAGGTTCTGAACAATCTGGGACACCGGGGAGCTTCGGGCGCCGATCCGGATACCGGTGACGGCGCGGGCATCCTGGTGCAGATGCCGGATGCTTTCTTCCGGAAGGTCACTGCTGACATCGGTTTGACCCTGCCCCCGGAAGGGGAATACGGGGTGGGCATGGTCTTCCTGCCCCAGGGTTCGGCTCCCCTCGCGGCCTGTGTGGCCCATATCGAAAAAGTCGTGACCGACGAAGGATTGACCTTCCTCGGATGGCGGGACGTGCCGATTGACCCCACAGCGATTGGACGCGACGCACGGGCGGTTTGTCCCACCATCCGGCAGTTCTTTGTCGGCAAGGGAACTGCCGATACCCCGGATCGCGCCGCCTTGGAACGCAAGCTCTACGTTGTCCGCAAGTCCATCACCAACAATCTGCACGCCACCGGCATCAGCGAAGACGACGCGGACTTTTATTACATCTGTAGCCTGAGCGCCAACACCGTCGTGTACAAGGGCTTGCTGGTCTCGTACCAGCTGCCCGATTTTTATGCCGACCTGCGAGATGAGACGATGGTGTCGGCGTTCGCCCTGGTCCACTCCCGGTTCAGCACCAACACGCTGGGGCACTGGAAGCTGGCGCACCCGTACCGCTATCTGGCGCACAACGGTGAGATCAACACGTTGCGCGGCAACATCAACTGGATGCACGCCCGGGAGTACCAGTTCAGCTCCCCGTTGTACGGCGACGATATCCACAAGTTGGCGCCGATCTGCGACCCCCAGGCCAGCGATACCGCCAGTTTCGACAATGCGCTGGAACTCCTGGTCATGACGGGCCGTGAGTTGGCCCACGCCATG
>JAJEIA010000152.1 GCA_022823505.1 Dehalococcoidia bacterium | reverse complement strand
TGGGTTTGAGTTATGTTCCAAGCAACCGGGCTACGGTCAGGTACCCAGGTACCTCTTGAGCCAGTTCATCGCGTGAACGTTGAAATCGGTGCACGGGCTGTGGGTCAGCTCCGGATACACCAGCAGCGATTTGTGCGACCTGATCCGGTCGAACACCGGCATGATTGTGTCGTAGGGGCAGGTTGTATCGGCCATCCCAATGTTCACCAAGGTCGGACACTCGATGGTGTCCGCCAGGGTCATGGTGTCAAAGTAGTGCAGGGTTTCCAGCATCCCCTGGCGCTGCTCCGGGTGCTCCAGGACATAATTCCGCAGCTCATGGTACGGGGACGTGTCGATATCGATGGCCAGCGGATAATTGCACATGAACGGTTCTTCGGCCACCGCCGCGGCCAGCCGGTGATCCAGGGCCGCCGTCGCCAGCGTGAACCCACCGCCCTGGCTCCGGCTCCACATGCCGATGCGGTTCTCATCTACCTCTTCGCGGTCGGACAGAAAATCCACGCCGCGCACGCAGTCCATGTACGCCCCGCGATAGTAGTAACTGTCCCGGTCGGTGACGTTGTAGGTCAGCTTCGTGCCGTGTGGCAGGTCCCACTCGGGTATGCTCTCGCCCTGAGCGCGGGGAAACAGGGTCAGCACGGCGAACCCGTGCATGACCACGTGCAACGGGATGTCCTTGCCTCCGCCGTATCCGGGCACGGCCAGCATCGCGGGAAACCTGCCCGACGGCGGCACATCTCGAGGCGTGGTGTAGAACGCCCGCAACCGCTGTCCTCCGTAGCTTAGGAAGGTCACGTTCCTGGTTTCGTACTCCCGCCCGCTGAGTGCCTCGTTGGGGGAGAGCTCCGCTCCGGTTGGCGTTTCGCTCAAGATCGCCCGGGTGGCTTCCCAAAAATCCTTGACCGCCTGGTCCATTTCGTTCCCTCCTGATTGCGGTTGGGCCGCGTCCTGAGGCGCCGCCTGCGGGCCACGCCGCCCGGCCGAACATACGTGAAATCCTGTCGACGCGGAGCCGCACCCTGCGTCTTTGGCAGGAAGGCAGCGTCATCCTGGATCAAATGTTATCACGGCGGCTTCAACCACCTCCCGACGGTGACCGGCGGTGGTAGCCGTATTCCGACACCAGGAAAGGCACGTGCTCGTTCACCGCGCGGATCACCCGGTCGCTGACGTGAGACGGGTTTTTCTGGAACCCTTCGATGGACTCGACGTACGTTGTCAGCCTCGGCTCGAAATCGTCAAACCCATCCAGCCCCAGCGCGCCGTAGATGTTCCGGATTTGGCCCACCTTGTCCTGTTCGAGCTCCTCGTACCGTATTTCCACCAGGCGGCCGTCCGGTATCCGGGTTTTCTGCCAGAGGTAGGCCTCAGCCATGTCCCGGTAGACCTCGAGCTGTTTCTGCAGCAGCTCGTCTATATCCACCCGCTGCAGCGCATGCCAGTCGTTCATGAGGCGAATCAGGTGTTCGTAAGACCGCACCGTATCGTAGGGGTCCCGCTGGATGTATACGAACCGCGCCTCCGGGAACAGTTCCAGAAGCGCAGTAATGCGGCTGGTGTTGGACGGCGATTTAAGAAGCAGCGGCCGGTCGCCCATGTGGTAGCTCGCGGTGCGCAGCATCCGCATGAATTCCCGCCGCCAACCTTCAAGGCGGGACGCGTCCAGACGTTGCCCGGCAAAAAGATAGTCCAGCGCGGCCTGCCCGGTGCGCGGGAAATGCAGGTAGATGTATGGGCTGTGCCCGGACATGCAGTCCAGCGCGATCTCCTCTTCCTGGGGCATCGCGAGGTCCACCGGGATGTTGTCCACGCCCCGATTGGCCGGCAGGGACCTCTCGATCATCCGCCGCACCCGTTTCTGGCCGGCCAGGAACGCATCGGGCATCGCGGCCTGGTACGTGCTGACGAACCCCCATTGCGGGTCCATCGACAGGAGATTGTGCAGCAACGTGGTGCCGGACCTCCAGAAGCCGAGCAGAAAGAGGGGGCGCGGATGCACCGGCGTCCTCTTGACCCGACCGCTGTATACCGCGCTCTGCCAGAACCGCATCGGAGCCAGCATCGCGTCAGCAGCCAGGATCCCGAGATACCGCGGGATGTACTCCCGGTCCACTCCGTATCGCAGTCCCAGCCGGATTGCCAGCGACAACTTGCCCGCAGAAAGGAAATTGTTGAATCCGGAGGCCAGCGTTGCCGAACTGTTCTGCGCGCCCGGCGTATATCCGGCCCTTGGTGTTCGCGTCGCTTCGCCGGCCTGCGCCGGGCTGTCGGATAAACGTTGGCGCGCCATCTCGAATCACCTCGTGAATATTCTCGCCCCGCGGGCATCCCTGGAACATCTGCCGCCGCCGTCCCGTTATTCGCTCAGGCACCTCCAGGTCGTGCGCCGCTCAGGAAATCGTTGATTGCGGAGGGAACCCAGGCTTGCCAAGGCAATCCTCGTATCTGGTGGAGCATAAATGCTGATTATCGCGGGCCAGTTTAGCATCCCGCGAGCTCCGCCGACGTACGTGGGATGGCCCGGTGGCCGGCATGGAGTATGGGTCCTTTTTGATCGTCCGCCGTGCCCGTTCACCGACGCGCCGGTCACTCGGGGCGGTGTACAATCCGCGCGGCGCACGCGGGGCCACACCGCCGGCGCGGAGTGTGATCCATGGCACGCATCGGCGTCCGTTCCACATCCCCGATGCTCGAAGTCCTCGAGAACCGCCGTTTCAGGGCAATCTGGTATGTCGTGAACGTATCCGAGTTGACACGCTGGATGGAGTTGCTGGTTACCAGCGTGCTGGTCTATTCGCTGACCGACTCCTCGCTAATGCTCGGACTGGTGTTGGGCTTCGAAAACCTCCCGAGGCCGATCTTTTCCCCCTTCACGGGTATCATCGCAGACCGTTTTGACCGCAAGAAGATCTGGGTCAGCTCTCTTGCCATCAAGATGGTCGCCGGCGTAGCCCTGTTTCTCCTCCTGTTTTTGGGTCACATCGCTCCGTGGCACGTTTTCGCCGCCATGTTGGCGCAAGGGGTGAGCCGCGCATTGGAGGATCCGGCACGCCGGACCGCGATTTTCGACATCGTGGGCGAACGTCGTGTCGTCAACGCCCTGTCGATCGATTCCATGAGCGGTACCGTCGGACGCATGTTGGGTCCATTTGTCGGCGGGTTCCTGGTAGAGCACGTAACCTATCTGTGGCCGCATTTCCCCGGCTATACCTGGGCATACGCCGCTGTAGTCGTGATGCACCTGGCCGCCATGGTGCTCGCGATCCGGGTCCGCATCCCCAAGGTCGAAAGGGAATGGCGGGTGGAACCGATCTGGAACAGCCTCGGCGACGCTGTACGGGCGGCTTTCGACCACCGCCAACTCTTGGGGATGCTATTCATCACCATCATGATCAATGGCCTGGCATTCCCTGCGCGTCAATTTGTGCCTGCCATCGGACGCGACCACCTGGGTGTCGGCGAGACTCTCGTCGGTGTACTTGCCGCCGCTGAGTCCGTTGGCCAGTTGGTCACGGCAATCATCCTGGCGTCGGTGGGCTCCGTACGCTATCACGGCCGTATCTTCGCCGCCGGCGCATTCAGCGTAATGATCACGTCGACCATCTTTGTGTGGTCTCCCTGGTATGGGGTGACTTTCGCCATCCTGGTGCTCAGCGGGTTCGGCCTGTCCTGCTTCGGCACGATGCAGGGAGCGATCACCATGCGCTCGGCGCCTCCGGAGATGCGTGGCAGGATGGTGGGCTTGCAGAGCCTGTGCATCGGGATTGGCACACCGCCGGGCGTCCTGATGATGGGATGGCTGGGAGACCTGATCGGCATCCAAATCTCGGTCACGCTTAGCGCGCTGGCTTGCATCGCCGTATCGTTGCCCGCCCTATTCCTTACCCCCCTGGTGACTCGGCCTTCCGATCCGCCTCCCGAAACTCGCCCCAGGTCCGATGCACGCCCCGCGTGAGGCGTATTACCGCAAAGTGCCGACACCGCTGGTCAGCCTGGAAGCAGCCACGGTTGGAGCCCTGCTCGGGCAACATGCCCTGTGCTAAAATCGCGTTGCTGCATTTGCGGTAACCGAATATGTCTCCCAAAGCCGCCGCTAAACCACGCCGTTCCCGCCGGTCCAAAAAACCCGGCGTCACCATCGCTGATGCCATCCGGTTGCTGACCGAGGAGTACGGCCCCTTCGAAAACGAGCCACGCCTTGACCCGGCCCATGAGCTCGTGTTCACCATCCTGTCCCAGCACACGTCGGACCGGAACTCCGAACGCGCTTTCCGCAACCTGATGCACACCTTCGGCACGCTGGAAACGGTCGCCGAGGCCGAGGTCGCCGATATTGAGGCAGCGATCTCCGGGGGCGGATTGGCGCGTGTCAAAGCGCCCCGCATCAAGGATGTGCTGGGCCGTATCCTGGACCTGAACGACGGGTCTTTGGACCTCCACTTCCTCGCGGAAATGCCCATGGATGAAGCCCGGGCGTGGCTGCGGCAGCTACCCGGTATCGGTCCCAAGTCGGCCGGCATCATTCTGAGTTTCTCCCTGGGAATGCCGGCGATGGCGGTGGACACGCACATCTTTCGCGTGAGCCAGCGACTGGGCATCATCGGGCCGAAGGTCAACGCTGACAAGGCCCACGAAGTCCTGGAGGCGGCCATGCCGCCGGAGGATGTGTATCCGTTCCATGCCGCTTTCATCACGCACGGCCGCCAGGTATGCAAGGCCCAGCGTCCCCGTTGCGGCGAATGCGTCGTGAACTACGGCTGTCCTTCGCGCGATGAGGAGGCGATTCAGCAGGCCGCTGCCAACGCCGCGGCCGAGCAACCCGAACCCGCCACCCACGATGCTGCCGACGCCGACCGGCCCGACGGCCAGGCTCCCGGACGCAGGCGACGACGCCAGGAATCGCCCACCGCCGTCCCGCACACCCAGGTCGTCAAGGAGCTCCAACCGTGAAAGTCGGAATCATCAACGTCACCGGATACGCCGGATGCGAACTCGTCCGTATCCTGCGTCACCATCCCGAGGTGGAGATCGCGTCCGTTACTGGACGCAGCGCTGCGGGTCAACCCCTGGGGGAAGTTTTCCCGCATCTGGACAATATGGACCTCGATATCACCGCCGATTTATGCGATAACCTCGATCTCGTATTTTCGGCCCTGCCGCACAAAGCCAGCGCCGAGGCGTGCATCCCGCTGCTCGAACAAGGCGTCAAGGTTGTCGACATTTCCGCGGATTTCCGCCTCAAGCAGGCGGATGTGTACAGCCAGTGGTACGGCGTCGAGCATCCCGATCCCACCTACCTTGAAGAGGCGGTGTACGGGCTCACCGAATTGAACCGGGACGCGGTCGCCGATGCGCGCCTGGTTGCCAACCCCGGCTGCTATCCGAGCAGCGCTATCCTCGCTCTGGCTCCGGCGATCCAGAACGACCTGATCGGCAGCGACATCATCGTCGATAGCAAGTCGGGTGTTTCCGGCGCCGGCCGCACGTTGAGCATGACCACCCACTTTTCGGAAGTGAACGAAAACGTGATGGCCTACTCGGTGAACGGCCATCGTCACCTCCCGGAAATCAGCCAGGAACTGGATTTCATCGCGGACGACCCCGTCAATCTCACCTTCCTGACCCACCTGATCCCCATGACCCGCGGGATACTCAGCTCTTGCTACGCTCCCCTCCGGGACGATTTCGCCCAGGACCCCGAAGCCGGCGATCGCATCCGCGGTATCTATCAGGAGTTCTACGCTGGCGACGCTTTCGTGCAGGTGACCAACGCGCCTCCGCAGACCAAGCAGACCCTCGGCAACAACCAGTGCCTGGTCTACCCGGTGGTCGACCCCCGCACCAACCGGCTGATCGTCATCAGTTGCCTGGACAACCTGGTCAAGGGCGCCGCCGGGCAGGCGGTGCAGAACATGAACCTGATGTGCGGTTTCCCCGAGGAGATGTCCCTCGAGGCGTTGGCCGTGTACCCGTGAAACCGGGCCTGTGGTAAACTGATTGGGCGTGGCAATCGCCACCAGATGCGCCCCGGTCGTCTAGCCAGGTCAAGGACGCCACCCTTTCAAGGTGGAGATCATGGGATCGAAGCCCATCCGGGGTACCAGCAAACGAAAAACCCTCCGCTCGACGCGGAGGGTTTCTTTTGACCGCCGCAGAAACACGGACTCCTAGCCCCCGCCGAAGAAATCAAGCACGTTGCCCAGCGGGGAAGTGCTGCCCTTGTAGATCTCCGTGTAACCGCACTGTTTGCACGATACAGTGGTGAACTTTTTGTTCTGCACGTCGAAAATCTTTGCGAAGTTGCCACCCGTGGCACGGAACTCGTCCATGTCGCATTTGGTGTGCTGACACTTAGCGCATACGTAGGTCGCCGTTGTGATCGCCATAGCTGGTCTCCGTACTTTCTTGGTGTGTTGGGCGCCGAGTCTAGACCTGCGACCCGCTTTAATCCCCTACGAATCCGCCCCTGATTCGGACTGATCTGCTGATTCCTCGCCGTCGCAACGCAGTGCAACCGAATCGGACCGAGAATCGACGCCCACCAAGGCTCGCCACGGGGCATAAAAGGTGACCGTAACCGGTCAACCCGGAAAGCGAACCTGGCCCGGGGCGTGCCCCCGTAAGAGACCGGCGCCGTGCCAGCGCACTTCCCGCAGCAATCGGCGGTTGAACTATCCCGCTGCGTGCCGCTATCCTATGCCGACGCGCCAGCGACCCGCTGGTCGACCATACCATCCCCACCAATCAGGAGCACCGAATTATGGCCGGCACCAAAACCGCACTGACCGTGGACGTCAACGCCGAGCACATCGGCCTCATCAACTCGTCCAAGGAAAAGTACAACATTGCCGACGAGGGCAAGGTCGTCCGCATTGTCATGGATTACATCCTCGTGAACCCGGACATCCACGACCGGGTTTTCAAGGATGTGCGCTGCCTCCGCTGCGAGTAGCCCCGCACAGGCAGGGGGTTATTCGACGGTGTGCTTAACCGCCTCCATCGCCAGGTAGTACCCGTACACGCCGAACCCGTAGACGCATCCTTTGCTGACCGGCAAGACGGCCGAGACCGTGCCGCGAGCCGTCGGGTTGCTGGCGTGTACTTCAATCACCGGCATGGGAACCTGCTGGATCGCTCCGCGCAATGGACCGTTTACCGTCGTGTACCCCGCTGGATTAATCAGGCAAGCGTCGTAGCCCTCTTCCCAGGCGTCGTACAGGGCATTCACAACCTCCCCCTCCACGTTCGAGTGAACGATCTTCACGTCGACGCCCAGGCTTTCGCCGTAGCCCCGGATTTGCTCGTTCATCTGCTCCAGCGTGTTCGGGCCGAAGATCTCAACCTGCACCTTGCCGCGCATGTTCATCCCCGCGCCCTGGATCACCAACACCTTGGTCATTGTCCGTCTCCTTGAGTTTGCTCCGAAGCGCCATTGGCGTTCCCGTTGGTCCGATTCCCGTCCAGAATGTTGGTGAGCACCCGACGCACTCCCTGCGGTTCCTCGCCTGATCCATCACCCAGGGGAGCGGGCGGCTCCGTGGCCGGGGTGGGCGTTTCCGTAACGTAGCCCGCCAGCAGCACGTCGAGCTGCAGCATCAGCAGTTTGTTCCAGGCGTTGGAGGTCCGTAGCGCCTGCGCCGGGTCCAGCATCTCTTCCAGCAGCACGCCGGCGATGGCCGTCTGGGCGAAGGACATGGTGCCGATCATGAACCTGGCCGGCACCGAACCGAGATAGCCCCGTTCCAGCGATGGGTTGCTGTGAACGACGCCCATGGCCAGGAGGAACACCGGGAACTGCTCGTCCAGCCGGAAATCGATGCTGTGCCGGAGCCAGCGGGCCAGGCTGTGCTTGCGCCGGTCCAACCGGGTCTGATCGATTTCGCCTTCTGGCGTCAGGAAGAACCGGGCGGTCTGCGGGAACTGCATGAAGTGGTCGTAGACGGCCGAAGTCAGCTCGTCGGCTCGGTCCAGCAGGATCGGCCCGCTAGCCCGGACCAACTCGAGGTCCTCCTCGGAGAACCCCATAAAATCGGCCATCTGCTGCATCCGGGTCGGCCAATCGAAAATCATGGTTGCGTCCTCGCGGCGCCGTGTTCGGCGACAGCCAGACTATACGCCCGGCGCTCGGCGCGGGCAACCCGGTTTCGCCGTCGCGTGCCGTCGCACCGGTCCGGGCCGACAGGGCGCGTCGCTACGCGTTGGCAATTGTGCGGATCGTATGACCAGTCTGGCAGACCGGCCGAAGCGTCGGCGCCGACCCGGGAGCTTAAACCGGTCACCGGCGGTCCGGTCAGCCCTCTGCGCCGCCCATTCGTTCGGCCCTCAGGAACCGTTCCAGATCGCGAACCAGGTCCGCCGGGTCGGGCATGTCCGCGGCGTCGACGGCTGCATCGTATTTTTCTTCCAGCGTGGCGATGTATTTGCCAAGTTGATCGTCGTCAGCGATCACCTTTTCGACTTCCCGGTCGAAAGCCTCGGCCATCACCGTGAGCTTGTCCAGATCGACGGGCAACCCCAGCATATCCGACAGGTTCTGCGCCAAACCGAGCCCAACCCGAAAATTCGGCGTGGCGTGAAGATAGTGTGAGACGTGCCCCCACAACGACGTGTAGCTGATCCCGCGGGCCGCCAGGGATTCCGACACTGGCAGCGTGATCCCGGATGGTCCCTGGTAATTGGAAGTACGGACATTGCCGCGATCGAAAGCGGCCTGGATACGCTGATTGGTCGACGTTCCACTGAACTTGGTCACGCGAGTATGCGGGACCGCGTCCAGCAGGGCCCCGATATGCACCACTGATTTGACCCCGCATAGCCGCGCCAGATCACCGACCAACGAGGAGAACGTGCGCCATCTGAGGTGCGGTTCGGTTCCCAGGTAGAACACAACGGGAGGCGCAAGGTCAGATCCGGGCCACAGGTAAAACTCGTTGGCTGGCCACTGCAAATGCCTCACTCCGTCCTTGCTTCGAGTCGACCGTGGACGCTCCTGGGCGAAATTGAAAAACTCTTCGGGGTCAATCTCGGCGAATTTTTCGGCCCCCAATGCCGTGAGCATGTAATTCAGGGTCGCCGTGGCCGCATCTCCCGCATCAGGCCATCCGCGAAACGCCGCGATCATGCGCTCTACCGGCTGCTCGGGAAGCTGGCTCACCAGCACGTAGTCGTCAAAAGAGGCCATCGGTCGATCCTTGTGTTATGTCGACTAAATTCACATGTATTCGCAACGGCAGGAATTCTAACATCGGTATCCCGGCCGGGCAACGACGCATCCGTCTCACCCGTACCCGCATGGAACGACCAATGCAGGCTTTTGCATCGATGCACAGGATGCACGGGATTGATTGCCTGTTGTCCGCATCCCGGATGCCGGGACGCCGCTGAAATCGGAACGCCGCCACGGAATTGCCAGCATCCCGTTCACCGCGTCCATCGACGTGACAAGACGAAATGGGTTCGGGTGGGCGCGATCCGTCAAGTTTGCATGATCACCGCACGCGGAGTCCGCAGCGCGTAGGATCAACACGCGCCGGTGCAATGCGCCCGCAGAATGCAACGATGGCCAGCATCGTCGGTTATGTAATTGGATGGCCGGGGTTGCACCCAGTTCTACCGCAAACGGGCCTTCGACTGGGACCCTGCGGCGACCCTGCCATCCGGGGAGCGGTGATTGCCGCCTGAAAGCTGCTAGATCACGATCTGGATTTCGCCGTACCGCGCGAGGAAGTTCTCCTGCAGCGTCGCGAACTTTTCCCGGTAGGCGGCGGTGTGGATGGGATCGGTGGTCATGATCACCGCGTCTTCCCGGTTGTCGGCGTAGTAGTTCTTGCGTATCCCGGCTTCGTTGAAACCGTACTTGTCGTAGAGCCTCTGGGCCACAAAATTGGACACTCGCGCTTCGAGAGTCACTTCCGTGAGCCCTTGCTCGTAGGCGACTCGTAGCGTTCCGATGATCAGGAGTTCGCCGATGCCGCGCCCGCGAAGCTCCTCCCGCACGGCTATTTCCGTGATGTGGGCCTGATCGCCCTGCAGCCAGATGCCGACGTATCCCGCCAGATCGTCCCCATCGCCGTCGCGCCTGAGCCCCAGTGCGGATTTCACCCCGGTCAGCATCCGGCCCCAGAGCGATGCGTCGGCCGGGCCGGATGACGGCTGGTTTTCGATCCCGCCCTGCTCGCCCGGTGCGGAGCCATCAGCGTGGTACGCCACCAGGAATCGAGTGTAGCGGCTGTTGAGTTCGCGGCGAAAGGGCGTTCCCACCCAGCCGGACGAGAACGCCTCTTTCTCGATCTCGATCACCTGCGGGATGTCTTCGGCCCGCATCCGGCGCAGAGCAATATCCATAGCCGCCGCTTCCCGAATAGGTTGCGCCATTCTAACAAACCGCCGCGCCGGCATGGCCGCGACGCGGCGCAACTAATCTCCTTGTCCGTGCCATTTATCGGCGGGGCAACGACACTGAGCCATACTGGCCGTCAAACCCGGGGGACACGTGGACCTGGCCGGCCCTGGCCTGCAAGATCGCGCGGGCCAGCAGTTCTTCGGTGACTGCTACCAGGTCTCCAGCCGAAGCCCGTAACAGCGCATCCAACTCGCTGCCGATGGCATCGGTGATGACCGTATAAGTCCGCGTCACGGTGCGGGTGTTCACCCCGACGCCTTTCACCGCAGCGATGATTTCACGCAGGGGAATCAATCGCGCATACGGTGGTCCGCCATCATCTCCCCGAACAAACCCGTCCGCGTCCGGTTGACATTCGTCGATAGGTCGCTGGCCGGAAACCTCGTTGACCCGGTGCAGCACGCCCAGGGTCAACTGCCGACCGCAAACCGGACACGTCGTGCCGTTGCGCGCAAGGTCGGCGGTACCGTATGCCACGCCGCACTTGCGGTGTCCGCTGTAATGGTATTTCCCTTCCTCCGGATAGAACTCCACCGTGTACGCCACGCTTCCCTTTGTGATCGCATCGGCCAACCCATCCCACGAGAGGGGTCTGGAAAACGCGGTCACCTCTCTCCCCAGATTCGCCGGCGAGTGCGCGTCGGAAAACGAGACCACCGCGCGTCCCTGCAACTCGGACACCGCCCGATTCATCGCGGGGTCGGACGACAACCCGCTCTCGACGGCCCGAACCATCGGAGCCAAATCCCCGAAGCACTCCTCCAGGCTGTCGAACCCAGCTTTCGAGCCGTACAGGCCATACCACGGGGTCCAAGCGTGGGCGGGGATCACCACCGATTGTGGACAGCAATCCAGCGCCGTTTCGAGCAATTGACGGGCGGACAGGCTGACGGTCGGACGGCCGTCGCTTTCCAGTTTGCCGTAACCATCCAGCCGGCCGGTGAATTCCGCGGCTGCTCCAAGCGTGGGCATCAGGACGAGCAGATGGATCCGGCGTGTGCGTCCGTTCTGGCGGTACACACAGCTGATCTCGGTGCCGGGTACGAACCAGACGCCTCCGTACTGGTAGAGGCCATTGCTGCGCTCCGTCAACTGCGAGCGCAGGTTGGAGGCCCAGATCGGATGCGTGAAATCACCCGTCGCCAGGAGGTCGATCCCCTTGCGACGTGCCCAAGCTGCCAGATTATCCAGCGTCAGGGCCTTGCTACAGGCAAACGCGTAGGGGGAATGGATATGCAGATCGGCGACGAACGAACCCGCCATGCCGGCGGTCATGTCACGTCGCCAAAAGTGTTTCGGCCAACTCGCGCGGCCGTTGCACGGTAACCTGGTGTCCCGAGTCCAACTCCACTACCGTCGCGCCGGGTATGCGGGCCGCCATCGCCTGCTGACGGCCGGCTCCGATCAACCTGTCGTTGGTAAGCACCACGTAGGTCACCGGACAGGGCAGGGCGTCCAGACTGAGCGTCACCGGTTCCGTCAACATTCCGAGGGGCAACGGGCCGAAATGCCCGATGGTCTGTATCCGGTCCATCGGATCCAACCCGCCGCACCGGTAGCGGTTGATCGCCTCCAGTGGCGCCGGAATATCTTTTCCAATCAATGCGCCCAGCGTCTTGCACAGCCGAACCAGCAGTCGGACGGGCGTCGGATAGGTGGATATTGCAGGTTGCCCGGCGGCTGGGACAATGCCGCACACCAGCACAACACGCCGTGGCGCGCGGGGCAGCTCGCTCAATGCTTGCAACGCCACCGTCCCGCCCAACTCATGACCCACCAGCGTGTAGTCCGAAAAGTTTTCCTGCTCAGAGACCCGGACAACCGACTTCACTGCCTCGGCAAGGTCGATCATACCGGCATCACGGGCGGCGTCTGCTCCGTGGCCTGGCAGGTCAATGGCCCGCACTCGGACCGCCTGTCGCGCCCGATACAGAGGCGGCGGATGCTGTTCCGGGGCCGTCATGTGCCCCCAAACTTTCCCCCAGCTTTTCGCTCCCTGACCGGCCCCATGCACCAAAAGAAAATCCGACACGCTTCGCCCCTACGTCGTTCTCCGTTGCGTTCTTCCCGTTCCCTACGGCGCCATCGCTGCCGTGAGAGCTAGAATCACGTCGTCGTCCTGCTCCGGCAGCACCGTCCTTGGATCCAAGCGGACAGTGTCTTCTTCGATCCTGGCGATGACTGGCGTCGGCTGTTCGCGCAGTGCCGACAAAAGCGACTCGGGTGAACTGCCTGCGGGCGGATCAATGCTCACCGCCCAGGAAGGCAATGTCTCGCCAGGCAGGCTGCCGCCGCCGATCGCCGACCGAGCCGGCTCTACGCTCGCCACGACCCGGTTAGTATCCAAAGTGGCCCGCCATTGCTCGGCCCGATGCCGCACGTCCTGGGCGGTGGTCGAGATCATGCGCCAAACCGGCACCTTGGCCTCCGCTTCTCCCATCACATAGTGCGTCAAGGTGGCGGTCAGGCTGGCGAGGCTCATCTTGTCGATCCGCACCGCCCGCGCCAGGGGGTGGCGTTCCAATCGCGCGACCAAATCCCGTTTACCGACCACGATGCCGGCCTGCGGCCCGCCCAACAGCTTGTCGCCGGAGAAAAAGACCAGACCAACGCCGGCCGCGATGCTCTCCTGTGGCGTCGGCTCATGGGCCAACCCGTATCGCTCGGTTGGCAGGAGCGCGCCGCTCCCCACGTCGTGCAGCACGGGGACGCCCGAGGTCTCGCCCAGGGCCACTAGGTCGCCCTCTTCCACGAACGCGGTGAATCCCTCCACCCGGAAGTTGCTGGCGTGCGCTTTCAAAAAGGCGCCCGTATTGTCGTTCATGGCGTCGGCGTAATCCCGCACGTAGGTCCGGTTGGTCGTCCCCACGTCAACGAGGGTGCAGCCGCTTTGTCGCAGCACGTCCGGGATGCGGAATCCGCCGCCGATTTCAACCGCTTCGCCCCTGGCGACGATTACCTCCCGGCCGGCGGCCAGAGCCGAAAGCCCAAGCAGCAGCGCGGACGCGTTGTTGTTCACCGCCAGCGCGGCCTCAGCCCCGGTGATACGCCGCAGCAGCGATTGCAGGTGTGCCTGCCGTGATCCCCGGCGTCCGGTTCCCAGGTCAATCTCGAGGTCCGAGTACCCACGGCCCACGGCGTCGGCCGACGCCAAGGCGGCATCACTCAGTGGGGCCCGACCCAGGTTGGTGTGGATGACTACGCCCGTAGCGTTGATCACCGGGCGGGGGGACGGCTCGGCCAGGCTCGCCATCAGGCCCAAGACCGCTGCCGCGATCTCATCACCGTTTGGCGCAGGGCTGCCAGCCAGGACGCCCTTGCGGGCCCCGTCCAGCACTTCTCGTGTCAGTTCCACCACCATTTCGCGCCCGTACGCATCCACGGCCTCTGAAAGCGAGTCCCCGTTCACCACGCGCTGGACGCTGGGAAGGTTGCGGAGTTCGGAACCGGTTGTCATCTGTTGCCCGTAATTCGTGGCCACCACCGGCGCGGCGACCGCAGTATTGTCCGGTATTCTACCACCCCGGTGTACGTACGCCTGTTCGGTCCCGCGTTGCATTCAGGATCCTGGGCTAACCGGTAACCGCCGCCGGTTACCGAGGGGTCAACGATTTGGGCTCGCGATAGCGCGTTCCGGTGGAGCCGTGGATGCGATATGATAGGAAAGGTTCAAGCTGCGCAGTCTATGGCCAGTTGGGACGGGATACCATGAAACGCAAGACGGTGGGTATCGGGATCATTGTCATGCTGGCCGCGGCCATCCTGTTCGGGACGGTTGGCTCGGTGATGGAAGTAGTTGCCGCGACCTCAGCGCCAGTCTCGGCGCCTGAAGGTGAGTATGTGGCGCGCTTGGCGCCGTCCACGAACGAGAACCCGGCTCTGGAAGCGTTGAAATACGCGTGTCCATTCCATTAGTTTGGTGGCCTGTGGTGCGGACGGCGGCGCCACGCCGGTTGCCCCGGATCCTCGCGGACTGACCGCACTGCGCATCGGCACGCCCAGATTTAGCCTCCCAGGAGAAAGCATGACCCCGGACATCGGTTTGCCTCCCGAGCTTGACGCTCTCAAAAACACCGTCCGTCAGATCATTCGCGACGAGTGCATCCCGCTGGAACCCGAATACCTGGCGCATCCACCCCAGGAAGGTGAACCGGAGAACGGGGCTCCGCGGGGCGTCCTGGAGACCGTTCCCGGCGTCCTTGGTACTCTCTCCTCGGACCAGTGGGGCCGCCTCAACAACGTTTCCAAGCAGACCGGAATCTACACTTCGTTTGTCCCTGAGGAGTACGGCGGCGGCGGCATGGGAGCCCT
>JAJEIA010000121.1 GCA_022823505.1 Dehalococcoidia bacterium | reverse complement strand
CATCGGACCGTCCGCCGCCGACACCACCAGAATCGCACCGTCCATCTGTGCCGCACCCGTGATCATGTTCTTCACATAATCGGCGTGACCCGGACAGTCCACGTGCGCGTAATGGCGCGCCGAACTCTCGTACTCCACGTGCGCCGTGGCGATCGTGATACCCCGCTCGCGCTCCTCCGGCGCGTTGTCGATCTCGTCGAAACTGATCGTGTCGCCACCGTGATGCGACGCCATCACCTTCGTCAACGCCGCCGTCAACGTCGTCTTGCCATGATCCACATGACCAATCGTTCCCACGTTCACATGCGGCTTCGTCCGCTCAAACTTCTGCTTCGCCACGATCGTTTACCTCCTGGATTGTGGAGCGTATCAGCCGCCCCTCATGTTGATGATGTCCTTCGCCACGTTCGGGGGCACCCTGGCGTAGCGGTCGAACTCCATCGTGTAGCTCGCCCTTCCCTGGCTCATGGAGCGCAGGTCGGTGGCATATCCGAACATTTCCGCCAGCGGAACCCGGGCGCGGATGACCTTGCCCATGGGAGAGTCCTCGAGCCCCTGGAGAACACCCCGGCGCCGGTTCAGGTCGCCGTTGACATCGCCCATGTAGTCCAGCGGACTGACCACCTCGACTCTCATGATCGGTTCCAGAACCACCGGATCGGCTTTTGCGGCGCCTTCCCTGAAGGCCGTCGAGCCCGCGATGCGAAACGCGACTTCGCTGGAGTCCACGTCGTGGGAGGAGCCATCGTACAGCGTCACCTTGCAATCCACCACCGGGTAACCGGCTATCACGCCGCTGCTCATCTGCTCCTGAACGCCCCGGTCTACGGCTGAAATGAACTCCCGTGGAACGGCGCCGCCGACAACGGCATCGACGAATTCGTAACCTGCTCCAGGCTCCTGCGGCTCGATTCTCAGGAACACGTGGCCGTACTGCCCCCGGCCTCCGGTCTGGCGAACGAACCTGCCCTCCTGCTCGACAACGCTGCTGATCGTCTCGCGGTAAGCCACCTGCGGACGGCCGACAGCCGCTTCAACCCGGAACTCCCTTTTCAACCGGTCGACGATGATCTCAAGGTGCAACTCGCCCATGCCGGAAATGATCGTCTGCGCCGACTCCTCGTCCGTATGGATTCGAAACGAGGGATCCTCCCGGGCGAGCTTGGACAGCGCCATGCCCAGCCGGTCCTGGTCCGCCTTGGTCCTGGGTTCCACCGCGACCGAAATGACCGGCTCGGGAAATTCCATGCGCTCTAGAATGATGCGCCGCCCCGGGTGGGTCAGGCTGTCTCCGGTGGTGACGTCCTTCAAACCCACCGCCGCGGCGATATCGCCGGCCCGCACCTCGGTGACCTCGTCACGGTCGTTGGCATGCATCTGCAGGATGCGCCCGATGCGCTCGCGCTTTGACCGGACCGTGTTGATGACCGTATCGCCGGACTTCAGCACGCCGGAGTAAACCCGAAAAAACGTCAGGTTGCCCACAAAGGGGTCGGTGGCGATCTTGAACGCCAGCGCTGCGAACGGTGCGTCGTCGGAAGACTCGCACTCGGCTTCCGTGTCGTTTTCAAGGACCCCCTTGATGGCCGGCCGCTCATTCGGAGAGGGCAGGTATTCGATGACGGCATCGAGCACCGCCTGCACGCCCTTGTTCTTGAATGCCGAACCGCAGAGTACCGGCACGACCTCGCCACCGAGGCAACGCGCCCTCAGCCCCTTCCTGATCTCCGCCGCGGTCAGGTCGCCGTCGTCGAGGTACTTGTCCAGCAACGCTTCATCGCCTTCCGCCGCGGCCTCGACGAGTTTGTCGCGCCACTCCCGAGCCAGCGGCAGCAGCGTCTCCGGCACCGCCTGTTCGAAATAGCGCATGCCCTGAGTGGAATCGTCCCAGGAAATGGCCTTCATGCGCACCAGGTCGACGACCCCACTGAAGGAGTCCTCGGCGCCGACGGGAATCTGCAGGGGTATGGGGTTGCCGCCGAGCCGTTCCCTGATCTGACGGACCACCCGGAAGAAATCCGCGCCCGTGCGGTCCATCTTGTTGACGAAGGCCAGTCGCGGAACGCCGTAGTTGTTGGCCTGCCGCCAGACCGTCTCGGACTGCGGTTCAACGCCTCCGACGGAGCAGAACACCGCCACCGCCCCGTCCAGCACCCGCAGGCTGCGCTCGACCTCGATGGTGAAGTCCACATGCCCGGGGGTGTCGATGATGTTGATGCGGTATTCGGGGAACTGCTGATCCATCCCCCGCCAGAAAGCCGTGGTGGCGGCCGAAGTGATGGTGATGCCGCGCTCCTGCTCCTGCACCATCCAATCCATGACGGCGGCGCCGTCGTGGACCTCGCCCATCTTGTGGGAAACGCCGGTGTAGAAAAGGATGCGCTCAGTCGTAGTGGTCTTGCCGGCATCGATGTGAGCCATGATGCCGATATTGCGATAACACTCGATGGGGGTCTGCCGTGACATTTGGACTCCAGACCATCGATTACCACCGGTAGTGGGCGAACGCCTTGTTGGCTTCGGCCATGCGGTGAGTGTCTTCGCGCCGCTTCACCGCCGAACCGCGATTCTCCGCTGCGTCCAGCAGTTCGTGGGCAAGGCGCAGCGCCATGGTTTTTTCCGGGCGCTTGCGGGCCGCGTCGATGGCCCAGCGCATGGCCAGCGTTTCCCGCCGGGTCGCGCGGACTTCCACCGGGACCTGGTACGTGGCGCCGCCCACCCGCCTGGACTTCACCTCGACCACCGGCTTGATGTTGTCCAGCGCCTGGGCGAGGAGTTCCAGCGACTTCTGCTCGTCCTGACCCGACCGTACGGAGATGCGGTCCAGGGCACCGTATACGATGCGCTCGGCCACCGATTTCTTGCCGTTCAGCATGACCATGTTGATGAACTTGGCCAGCATCCGGTCGCCGTACTTGGGATCCGGCAGTACGGCTCGGCGGGGTGCTCTGCTGCGTCGCGACATGGCTGGTGCTCTATCGTCAGTTCTTCGGCCGCTTGGCGCCGTACTTCGAACGGCCCTGGCGACGGTCGCCGACGCCGGCGCAGTCCAGCGTGCCGCGGACGACGTGATAGCGTACGCCCGGCAGATCCTTGACCCGCCCCCCGCGAATGAGCACTACCGAGTGCTCCTGCAGGTTGTGGCCCTCGCCACCGATATAGCTGGTCACCTCAAAACCGTTGGTCAACCGCACCCGGGCTACCTTGCGCATCGCCGAATTGGGTTTCTTGGGCGTGGTGGTATACACGCGCGTACAGACGCCACGCCGCTGGGGCGAGGCGCCCAGTGCCGGGACGTTGCTCTT
>JAJEIA010000084.1 GCA_022823505.1 Dehalococcoidia bacterium | reverse complement strand
CATCGGCCGCCACGACTGGCAATTCCAGTACCTGCCGGAAGACCACGACGACGGCGAGAAGTCCTTCCTCGGCGAATCCGGCAACTTCAACGGCGAAGACATCATCAACATCATCTGCGAGCATCCGGCCACCGCTACCTTTATCGCCCGCCACCTGTACAACTTCTTCGTGGCGGACGAAGCCCAGGTTCCGGCATGGCAGGTGACCCCGCCCAAGGACGAGGATGCCATCGACCTGCTGGCCGACACCTTCATCGACTCCGGCTGCGACATGACTGCCGTCCTGCGCGTCCTGTTCAACAGCGACTTCTTCAAGAACGCCCGCTACGCCCGCCTGAAGAGCCCCGCCGAGGTGGTGGTTGGCACCCTGCGGCTGGTCGGCGGCTACGAATTCCCCGGCCCCGGTCTGGGCGAAATGGCACGCCAGCCCACCTACATGGGCCAGGATCTGCTCAACCCGCCCAGCGTGGAAGGCTGGCACACCGGCGTCGAGTGGATCAACAGCGGATCCCTGATGCGCCGCATCAACTTCACCGCCGACATGGTAAGCGACATCAATCGCCCCGGCATCCGGTCGATGATCAACCGCATGCAGTCTCAGGGTGACCTTACAGCGGCCGCGATGGTGGACAGCTGCCTCGATCTGATGGGCCCGCTGGAAGTTGACGACGCCACCCGCCAGGAGCTTGTTGCCCACGCGGAAACTTCCGGTGCCGTGTCCTGGGCCACCGACGCGGACGTCAGCGCCTCCGAGGAACGCATCTCCGAAATGCTGCAGCTGATCGTTTCGCTGCGCGATTACCAGTACGCCTGACGAGACCTGCGGGGCGACGCGCCAACCGCGTCGCCGCAAACATCGTCTCGCTCTCCGCGCCCGCGGAACGAAATCCACAGGAGCAAGCAAAATGACCTCTACGAAGAAAGATCCGGTTCTGGTAGTGTTGCAGCTCACCGGCGGCAACGACTACATGAACACCGTCATCCCCCACGCCGAGCCCTTGTACCGCGACAAGAGGCCCGTGGTCGGCGTGCCGGACGAGCGAATCCTGAAGCTCAACGACAGCATCGGCTTCCACCCCGAACTGGCCCCGCTGCGCCGCTTCTGGGATGCCGGCGACATGGCCATCATCCACGGCGTCGGCTATGCCAACAGTCCCCGCAGCCACTTCCGCAGCATGGACATCTGGCATACCTGTGAGCCGGACAAGCTGGGAACCGAGGGCTGGTTGGGTCGCGCCACCCGCGACATTGACCCCAACAAGGAAAACGTGGTCACCGCCGTCAGCTTCGGCCCGAGTCTGCCTCGCGCATTGGCCCTGCCCGGTGTCCCCGTGGCCTGCGTGGACGACCTGGAGAACTTCGGGATGCTCACCAGCATCCAGGAAGAGATGCAGCGCGGCAAGATCATCGACCGCTTCACGCGCCTCTATTCCCCGACCATCGGCAACGGCTTCGTGATGGACTACCTGGGCCAGACCGGTCTCGACGGGCTCAAGGCCGCCGACATCCTGAAGGTCGCCCCGGAGAAGTACAACAGCTCGGTCGAATACCCCGACACCCCCATCGCCCGCAAGCTCAAGGGCATCTCCCAGGTGCACCAGGCTGACCTGGGCGCCCGCGTGCTCTACTGCGACCATGGCAGCTTCGACAGCCACTCCAACCAGGTCGGGATGCACGATGGACTGTGGCGGGACGTTTCCGCCGCGGTCTCCAGCTTCTTCGACGACCTGCGCGAGAACAACGCCAGCGACAACGTCATCCTGCTGATGTTCTCCGAGTTCGGCCGCCGCGTCCACGACAACGGCAGCGGCACCGACCACGGCGCGGCCGGCCTTGTCCTGGTCATGGGCGACCAGATCAAGGGCGGCGAGTACGGCGAGTACCCGTCCTCCAAGCCCGAGGACCTGGAACAGGGCGACCTGGTTCCCGGCACCGACTTCCGCGGCGTCTACTCCACCATCCTGGAAGACTGGATGGGCCTGGACGCCAACCCCATCGTCAGCGGGACCTTCGAGAAAGTCGCGTTCGTCTAGGGGATCACGGGTTCCGGTCAACGGGACGCGCTGATTGGCAAAACCGACCGGGGCCAGTGGGTGCAAATCTGCTGGCCCCGCAGTCTGGGCAAACGGGCCAACGACGACCGGCCCGCCCGGACCAAGACACAAAGGCAATAAGCAGGTAGAAATATGCTTACGCAGATTGCAAAGGGCCGGGTGTACGACTACAGCCACTCGGTGGGCCGTGGCGCCGCCTCCGGCATGGGCTTCAGCCAGCCCACTTCCATGGCCTTTGAGGGGAACACGGTCTACGTGCTGAACCGTGGCATCGAAGGCATCTCCAACGTGCCGTGGAACCGGCTTGCCTACGGCGCACGGGTCAGTATCATCGACCTGGGCGAGAATGAGGGCGACGAGGAGTTCACCGGCGAATTTGGCAAGTACGGCGACCGGGAGGGCGAGTTCATCTGGCCCTCCGGCATGGTTCTCGCCCCCAACGGGCACATCTACGTGGCCGACGAGTGGATGAACATGGTGTCCGAGTTCGAGAAGGACGGCACCTTTATCAAGCGGTGGAGCGCAGTACCCTCCGATGATGGCAAGGAGCACGGCACCTCCAGCCTCGCCGTGGATGCCGACGGCAACCTGTACCTTACAGACGGCCGCAGCCACGAAGTCCGCAAGTTCACCGCCGATGGCCGGTTCATCACCAGCTGGGGTTCCCTGGGTGAGGGCAACGGTGAGTTCCACTCCCCCTGGGGTATCACCGTGGACCAGAGCGACGGATCCGTATACGTGGCGGACCACCGGAACCATCGGGTGCAGAAGTTCACCGCCGACGGCGAGTGGGTCATGCAGTTCGGCGAGCCCGGCACCAAGCGCGGCCAGATGCACCTGCCCGTCCAGATTACCGTCGACCACACCGGGGACGTCTATGTCGCCGACTGGAGCGACAACGGGATGCACCCGGGGCGTGTCCACGTCTTCGACAAGGATGGCGGTTTCATCATCTCCCTGATCGGTGATGCCCAGTGGCTCAGCAAGTGGGCGGACATGACGGTGGTAGCCAACGCCGACTACCTGAAGCGCCGCCGCGAGGTGCCCACGACCGAATCGGAATGGCGATTTGCGTGCCCCACGGACGTGCATTTCGACGAGAGCACCGGCCGCCTGGTAGTGATGGACGCCCAGCGCAGCCGGCTCCAGATCTACAACAAGATGGAAAATTACATGGTTCCCCAGATGAACCTGTGATGATCCGTGATTACCCAGGAGCAGGAACCCGAATACATTCGGATGGCGGAAGCATCTCCCGGCATGCTCTGTCGGGAAGCGCCTCCTGAAATCCTGGAGGCGTGCGCGCTGGACAACGAGCCGACGCCATTCC